>JBGUIU010000111.1:0-2587 GCA_045113275.1 Paludibacteraceae bacterium | reverse complement strand
ATGTAACGATGTTAATAGATGTTAATATCGTTGCGAGTAAGAAATTTAAGAGATAGAAAGAAACATGAAAAACGGTGTTTTAAAATTTATAATATCATTAGTTTGTATATTTTTAGCGAATACGATTGTATTGGCAAAGGTCTCCGTACCGTTTACAATGACAGAAAGTCTGTTTAATGATAAGTCTGTCGTTGTCAATTCAGAGGGCAAGACATCTTGGGGACATCCAGAGATTGATGGTGCAGGATTGTTGGGTGTATGCGTAGGTAATGTGTCAGTCAACATTTTTGACGGGGGAACTGATTGGAGTGATAAGTATGTAGATATTGCCTTTGATGGAGTTCCTGACAAACTTTCATTTTCAGGCGAATCGTCTGCTCTTACAACAGATATCGAATGGTATGTTAAAGAGAGTCCGAATGGTTCTTCTTGGAGCAGTAAGATATGGAGTGCGGATACAAGAATGGTGAATGATGTTTCCATCCAATTGTCTGCAACCACACGATATGTAAGATTATGTTATTCAGGAAACTTTAAAGGTTGTTTCTCTGATGTTACGATTACCTCAAGATATCGATTGAAAGTTATTTCTAATGGAGAAACTATCAGGGATGAATACTTGAGCGCAGGAACAACACTATCGCTTCAAACTCCTACGAATATTCCTAGTTGTAAGGTGTTTGATGGATGGGACCAAACGGTACCTTCCACTATGCCAGCAAAAGATTTAACATTGACGGCACAATTTTCAAAGATACAATATACTTCTACCTTCCAGATGTCTGATCCAGCGTTGGAACTTTCTCTTTCTGACGTGACAAAGGTGTTTGAGTGTGGTGATGTTGTTTCAATGTCTGCTCCAACCGTAACAGGTTATACTTTCCAAGGATGGTCTCCAACATTGCCTACGGTAGTGGATGAGTCGATGGACGGACAAACTTACGTGGCACAATGGCTTCGTAACTTGTATAATTATAAAGTTTATACGGTTAATGAGAATGTTCCAGCAATCGTTCAACAATTGTATTATGCAGCTGCAATAGAGCCGTTGGATATACCTGAACGTGAAGGATATGAATTTAAGGGATGGGATAGAGAACCTATAACATCAATGCCAGATGAGGACGTGACCATCAGAGCTCAATGGGAGAAGAAGATGTATCGTTTGTCGGTCTATTTTTCAGATGATGATTCTGTTGCTTTTGAACTTGGATATGGTGATGGAATACCACAGGTGACAGAACCTTCAAAAGAGGGGTATGCTTTTGTGGGATGGGATAAGGAATTCCCTACCACGATGCCATCAAATGATGTTGTTATTCATGCTTTGTGGGAAACTCAGTCCTATCGATTGGTCGTATATACAACAGATCAAGATTCGGTTGTCTATTTAAAAGAGTATGAAGAACAATTAACACCATTGACAGACCCAGAACGTTATGGATATGAGTTCGTTCAATGGAGTGCTGTTTTGCCGAATACAATGCCAGGACATGATGTTGTTATTAGAGCTATTTGGCGAGCAAAGACCTATTCCATTGTTTTGATGCTGGACGATAAAATTCAGTATAGTGTTAAAAAAATCGCATATGGTGATGCCGTGGATATGTCGGATATTCCTGATCCTACTAGAACAGGATATGTGTTTAAAGGGTGGGATAATGAGTTCCCTGCCACGATGCCAGCTGAAAATTTATTGTATTATGCACAATGGTCGGCTTCCTCTTACAACTTGATTTTGGTGAAAAACAGTGATGACCCATCTGAGAATGACACGTTATCGTATGAATATGGAGATAAGATTAAAAGTGTCGTTGATCCAGAGAGAATAGGTTATAGATTCATAGAATGGATTCCTGCCATTCCTGATAGTATGCCGAATAAGAATGTCGTAGTAACAGCTAAATGGGAACATTTGGTTTATCGATATGTGGTTTATTCTTTTGATGATGATTCAACTGAAATAGAATTCCATTATGGAGACAAATTGCCGACGTTGAAAGATCCTGAGAAATTAGGTTGGACATTCAATGGATGGGATAAAACAATTCCTGCAACAATGCCTGCTAATGATTTGATTGTCCATGCTCAGTGGATTCAGAATACCTATAATTATGTTGTGTATTATGCAGAAGACGATTCTATTGTAACACAATATCATTATGGCGATTCAATTCCTTCGTTGGATGACCCGACACGTGTTGGATATGATTTTATCGGTTGGAATGTTGAGAATATTAAGACTATGCCTAATGCTAATTTTGTAATAAAGGCAAAATGGGTATTGGCTAAATATAATTTATATCTGACAAAAGGATTGGATTTTGTTCCTTCAACGGATACAGTACAAATTACGTATGCAGATCCAGTCGTTGTTGCGGATCCTTCACATGATGGATATGTGTTTGAGGGATGGAACCCATCGTTGCCAGAGTATATGCCAGCAGAGAATGTGTCGGCAACTGCCAAATGGAGTAAGAACAAATACCGTTATGTGGTATATTTCACAGAAAATGATTCGATAGAAGAGTCTGTTTTTTATGGTGAAGCATTGGATCCATTGGAAGATCAAGAGCAAGTTGGCTAT
>JBGUIU010000110.1:0-8381 GCA_045113275.1 Paludibacteraceae bacterium | reverse complement strand
ATTGAATAATGATATATAAGTTTCTCTTAAGGTTTTATTTCTTAACTCATTAAAATCATGGAGAATGGATTGTTTGTCGTATTGCTGAAATGATTCATTTGAGCTATCCACAAAAAAAGATTGCCGTAACAGTCTTCCATAGATGATGACTATTACGGCAATCGAAAGTTCTTTAATCTGTCCCTTATTCGGTGACGGCGCGGACAGCATGTCTTCCGTATCTCGAATCGATGGCATCAGTCATATAAAATGAGGACATATAAAACATGAAAACATACGCTCCTGTATCCTCAGCAAATTCTCGTGATATGGATGATGTCCAACATGACATTAGGGTTATGTTTTTTAATTCAAAATAATTTAAACGTGTATCCAATGGAAATACGATTTTATTTCCGTTGATTTTTGAGGTTAAAACCAAGCATCTCACACCGCTTCCGTTATAATCAGCGATTTCTTCACATTCAGTATTTTTTTTCAGTTCAGTGAATTCTTCGTATGTGGGCATACGCCAAGGATCACCCCAATGCACTGATGCTGCATCATCCTCTTTTTCCAACACCGATTTATTGTCAAAGTATATACTGGTTGAATCTACATTGTATTTTGTAGCATATATATCAGGATATAATAGCCCTGTTTCGATTAACCATTTATGAGTGATCGTATCAAACATGCTTCTTGTTGCATACGTTTCTTTTACATCTGTTTCGCCCCAGGCAAACAAATCACCTCTTTCTGTGATTTTTTTTGCGCCTATATTATAAGTCGCCCATTTTACACTTAGTCCCAAATCAACATACGTATGGCCGCCTATTTCTCCGCTTTCCATAAGATATGTTTCTTTTTTTGTTTGTTGTCGATCTTCTTTCAGTTCTTCTTTAACATCTTCTTTACATCCCATAAATACGGATAGGGATAAGATGCACAAGAAGATAACACGCGTTTTTTTGTAATTCATTAATTTCATTTTCATAAAACATTTATATTATTAGTGCGTAATTTATTAAAAATCAGCATGTTAGTACTTAATGGTTTATTGGATTTTGTAATCTGCTCGCTCCTGTTGTGGCATCGGTTTGTGATTCTTTTTTGTGTGGTGTAGCTCCGCTATTGCCATCGGTAGGTTGATTGCGGGTGTCACTTTTTGCTTGGATAGGTTTTTGATTCCAGATGATGTCGTAAAAGTCACCTTCGCTAAAAGAAACATTTGAGTTGGAGAATTCTATCACGTTGTATAGTTTCAATCTTTCTCTATCGGTCAAAGGGTCTTTGTGAGGAAGTTGAAATGGTTTTGTGCAGTTTCCCGTGCTGTCAATATAAGAGATGTAAGCTCTGCCGTAGTTACCATCTTCACGGCGAGAGTAGAAAACAAACCAGTTGGCTTTCGAAGAGAAGTCGTGGTAGCTTTCGGCTTCCGGACTATTGGCATTCGTGCAAGGGAATAATCTTTTGTTGGGCATATCGAGCGCAAATAGATCTGATTCTATGTGAGTGTGAGGGGATGCTCCGAAATGCGAGATGTTAACTAGTAAGAATCGGTTATCTGGAGAGATACGTGGGAATGTGGCACTGTATCCTCCGGCGTTGACGTTCAGGAGAACATCAGGTTCGGAAAACGATTTTGTTGTAGGGTCGAATTTAATTCTTGCAATGTTATATTTGAGTTTGGGATATTCTTCTTCGATTGGTTTACGTAGATCTATGCTGGAGTCAGAGACGGCGTAGTAAAGATATTCACCATCGGGGCTCCATGTGGGATTGGTGCATAGTTGATTCTTTTCGTTAGGTATGATATATGTTTCGTTGGAGAGTATATCATATAAGATTAAGAAAGCATTTACATCGTAAAATTCGGTTTTGCCTTTTCTCGTTGTTGGGAAATCTTGATATACAAGGTTGGTGGAGAAGGCAATCAAAGGAAGAGTAGGATGCCATGCAGGATAGGTGGAAGGTGCAAGCATACCCTCCACTTTTGTGTCGATCTTTTGGACTTGACCGTTGTAAGTTAGGATTAATCCACCTTCCTTTCCTCTATAATAGAACATTTTGTTTTGTGGATTTTTTTTCTGAGATGCGTGGCAGTTTACGCAGCTCTGGTCATGTAGTGATTCGGAGGTTGGATTTTTACATCTTCGGATGATGGTGGATTCTTCTCCTGAAGTCAGGTTGAATTGATAAAGTCCGATCTGCCCCGTGCTCATAAAAGAAGGTTCGATTAATCTATACGTTACAAATGAGTCAATAGGAGCATCTATGATGTTGACAGAAAACGAGTTATACTTCATCCATTTCTTTTTTATTTTCAAATAGGGTGTGAACTTCACTTCACCGGTTGATGAGAAATGAATGATCTTGCTCCATTCTTTTGGATCGAATTTTACAATTCTGTCATGACTCTCTTCTATCATTTTTTCTCCGTTGTTGGATTGCACTTCGATGATGACCTCATCGCAGGGCGTATCAACATAGAAATTGAGTGGTGCGATGTTTTGGGGTACTGTGACATCCTTGAAGTCTGGATATATGGCAACATCTTGTGCAACGGATTGCGCATTTTTGGGTATAGAGGTATTGGATGAACAGTTGCTCAACAACGTTAATAGGAGTATAAAAAGAATAGGTTTCATATTAATCTGATATTTTGGTTTGGGTCTCCTTCGCTCCATATCCGAAGATGAAATAATACGTATAGGAGTATCCGAATTTTTTATGAATTTGTTCTTTGACGGTTGGGTCGTTGAAGTGGTTTTTATAGTAGTTGATTAGAGAAGTTACGTTGTTTCGAACCTGCTCATCAATTGGGAATTTCTTTATGATGTTGGGATCATTTGAAATGATTGATTTAAGAATGAGACCTTCTTGGAAACATTCGGGTAATTTAGTTTCCGTCGGAGACATGGATAGAGATAGTTCCGTTTCAAACTCTTCTAATTCTCTTCGATAGAGTCGAGAAAGGATACGTCTTTCAGTGCAGAGAGGTGATAAACTTTTGTATTCGAGGTAGAGTGCAGAAGTGCACGGAATGATACCGCTCACATCTGATTTGGCTTGGGCTTCTTTTATCTTTTTCATTACTGGATATTTGAGATAAAAAGCCTCTTCATTGTTAATGTATTTCTCCAAGTTGATGGCAAAATCTTTATAGAAAAGTGTTTTCTTCAGGATGGAAATGTATCTTTCGCAAAGAGCATACTCTTCGTTGAGAAAGGCGGTAAGAGACATTAATTGCAGTATATAAAATTGCTCTTTAATGCTTGTCCATGATTCCATGCTCCAACGATAGCTGATTTGAGGAAAGGAGGCATAAAACATGAAATCAGGATTGTAAACCACTTCTTCGTAATATTTGTTGAATGTTGGTTGATGGTAATCAAAATTGAAATCAAAGAATTTCTGTGTAAGCTGATTTGTTGTTATCAGGCCAATGGTCCGATAGGCGGCAATTACTTTGGAAGAAGCTTTTGTGTTATTTGCTGTTTTAGCTAATTCTTTCCATTGCATCTCATGGGTGAGTCGTTGCAACCGAAGCTCTTCCTGAAAGGCAGTAGGGTATCTTCCCAAAAGGAGTGTCAGACCCATGAAGAATATGCCAATTGCTGGCTGGTAGATGTATTTATTGTTGTTAAGAATATTCGAGTATAGAGGATAGGTTGTGAGAAAAAGGATAGCGATGAGATGTCCGCCAAGCGTCAAGTAGAAGAGGTATTTAAAAAAAGGATTTGGCCATGGATAGAGGATGGCATAGTTTAAATAGGCTGGTGTGATATGTTGGATAGTAAAGTAAGCCGATAGGATCACAATCCCTGTTCCTACTGTGGAGGTTATGATTCCGTTTTTGTATTCTTTTGAACAAAAAGCGTGTAAAGAAATGAGAAGGAGAGCTACCATTGCAGCGGGTCCCATTTGTATAGAACTAAGAGCAACGAAGATGGTTAAAAAGATAACGCCGAACAGATTCTTTTTGATTTTGTTGTACAGGAAGAATAGCAATAAAGCATAATACCAGCCGATGATTGTAACAAAGGCGTAAGATGTATCGAATGAATCATATAGTTCATAGGTTACAGAAACCTGTAGTATCAATAAGATGAAAGAGGGGATGAACCCTATGATTGATCCTTTCCCGTTCAGTTTAAAGAGATGATGACAGATGCATTCTATGCCGGTCAGTAGTGCAGCTATGATGGCGCCACCCAATAGAGGGTAGTAACAGAATTGTAATAAGAATCTTGAGCATAGAACAATCAATCCTGATTTGTTCGTTAGTAGTTGTCCGATGAATGTAGGGTCAAAAAGGAAATAATTTGATTCTTGAAGTTTATAAAGTAAGTCAGATTTTGCTACACCAAGATAAATCCATGCACATAGAAAGAAGATGATTCTATAAATCCAGATGGAAGATGTATGGTTGGATGATGATGTTTTGTTAAAGAAATTTGAAAACATAATATTATTTTTTATGCAAAAATAAAAAAATCCATCTGTGACATGAAAATAATTTTCGTTTGTAGAAGATATTTCTAGGTAAAAATATAATTTTGGGCGGTTGATATTGAGCGGTTGTGAAACGGATAAAAATTGCATAAAACACTATTGATATGATAAAGAAAGCAATTGTAATGGGCGCTACTTCTGGCATTGGTTTGGAAGTGGTTAAATTATTAAGTGAGCAAGGTTATGAGCTCGGCATTGCGGGCAGAAGGATGGAAAATCTTAAGGAGGTAAAAGATCGATTCTCTGGGGTGAAGGAGATAGAGTCGATAGACATTACCAAAGAGGACTCATCCCAGAAGCTTGAAAACCTCATCGAAAGATTGGGAGGATTGGATCTTTATTTCCATAGTTCTGGAATTGGATACCAAAACAGAGAGCTTGATGCCGACCTGGAGCTTCGTACAATAGAAACGAATTGTAGCGGTTTGACAAGAATGGTGAATACGGTATTTCACTACTTTGCCCGTACTCAATCAAAAGGGCAAATTGCGGTAATTACATCCATAGCGAGAACAAAAGGTATTGGATTGGCACCCGCATACTCAGCCACAAAGAGGTTTCAGAGCACGTATGTTCAAGCATTATCACAATTGGCATCTACGAAAAACATGGATGTCTCATTTACGGAGATACGTCCGGGATTTGTGGATACGGCTTTGCTAAAACATGAATATCCTATGTTGTTGAAACCAGAAAAAGTGGCACAAAAGATCGTGAAAGCCATTCGTCAGAAGCGAAGAGTTGTGACGATTGATTGGAGGTATAAACTTCTTGTCTATGCTTGGCAACTTATTCCAAATTGTATATGGGAAAGACTCAATCTTTTGAAGCTTACAAAGTGATTTCGTTAGTCGCATAAGTGGCTGTTAATCTTTTTTGTGACTAAACAGAATCGCATTATTATGTGCGTACAAATTTCTGTTAAAAATTGTTATTTTATAAATTTTTTTGTAATTTTGTGCGTCTTATGTTTTTATTAAAAATGGACAACCACGCTAAAAAATGTATTAATTCGTAATTTTTTTGACATGAAAAACATAAATAGGTTGACTTTGTATTATTGTCGAGGAGTACTGACTTTTATACTGTTTCTTTTCTGTAGTTTTATAGCCAATGCTTTGACGGTACAGCAAAGGCAAACATTTAATGGATCTTGTACGGTTACTCCTGTGGGTAATCGATATCTGCTTACATGTTCGGGATATGATGGACAGATTCAGTTATCGGGAGAGAATTTTGCCAATATCTATATTGATTCAGACTTTAAGTCATGGCAGGATGGACAAAGCCGAATGATTCAGCCTGATAACAGAAGGGTTAGTGGAGAGTATTGTATATCGTACGATAGTGATACGCGGACGTTGATTTTAGCCAAAGGGAATTGCGGTGCAACTATAAGAACAGAAAAGGATGTAGTTTGTAAAGGTTCAACCATATCATTGACAGCATACGGAATAAATGATTCGGATACGTGGAAATGGGGTATTCTGGGAAGTGATACTACATGGTTGAATTATGATGGAGTGGAAGTCATCAGGCAACAAATCAATAAGTCGACAACTTATGTGTTGAAGCAAGTTACTGCGTCGGGTATGGTTAATGTTTCGACGTTAGAGGTAACAACTTCATTGGCAGAATGTAATTATTCTGTTTCTGCAAGTGATCTTAATGCTTGTCCAGGTCAGGAAGTTACGCTTTCTACGGATTATACGACGGCTCAATCATATGTATGGAAAGAGCAGAGCGGAATAACTGTGGCAACAACAACAGTCCCTCAAGTGGTTGTGATGCCAACGTCAGCAACTACCTATTCTCTTTATGCAGATGGTGAGTTTGTTGGTTCGGTATCGATCAAAACAGGAGAATGTCATTTCTATATATCATCTTATTATCCTACAACAACCTGTATGCGAGATTCAAATTATTTGATGGCATTGGGTTCTACTATGTTGGATGATGTTGATAAGGAATCCTTTAAGTGGGAAATTTCTTATGATAAGATTACGTGGACGGAGATTCCTGGAGAGAATGAAAGTAGATTGCCTGTTGCACCAAAGGCAGATTGCAGCTATCGTGTTACGTACAAAGGCTTAGTTTCACCTGTATTTACTTACACAGTTCCGAATTGTGATGAGAACGAAAACTGTCAAGGCCTACAGACACGTATCCTCTTCTATGAGACATTTGGATACTTCATTGACGAAAACACGTACGTGTCTCATAATGGAGTTTATAAAGACGACATGACCTTGTACGGAACTGTTGCTGCATATAACAGAAACAATCAATTCTTGGGATATGCGGGTAATACACAAGGTTCGGCAGACTATTTGACCCGTATCCAAGACGGAAAGGATTATTATACAGCCAGAGCAGTAGATGGAGCTCGATTGGAAGTTTCGGCTAGTGGTACCACTCAGTTCCATATTATGAATTATGTGGCACCAGATCCGAATGGATATGTTGTAACGGCAACTGAGTTCGAACAGGATTCCGAACATTCCTCTAACCAGTTTGTAGGAACAAATGGACATTTGTTCTTGTCTGCTAATCCTATGTTACCTCAATATGCTTCATGGACAGAGGATCCTGCCTTCCGTTTGCAAGATGGTTATTATGCTATTGTGGCAAATCCTAGTGTTTTGGACCAGCATGAAGGTAAGGATTATATGGATTGTACGGATGCAACTGGAAATGTAAATGGTGCCATGTTGTTTGTTAACTCAGGAAAAACAGATGTATCTCACTCAGCTATTTATGCACAGAGAGTTAACTTGGGCTGTTCTGCAGACCGATTCTCTTTCGGTATGAATATTCGAAATGCAGCTATTCAGGAGAATTTGAACCCAGTGAATGTTTCTGTGTTATTGTTGGAAGATATAGGAGAGACGCTTCCTGATGAGTACAAAAAAATGGGTGACATTAATCCTGCTCATATTTTAAGTAGTGATATTTCAACAGGCGATGTTCCGTCAGCCTCTTCTGAATGGACACGAATTGACCAGTATGTTGAGATACCAGGAAATAAGAAAGTGACATCTTTGTGGGTAGTCCTTTACAACAATGGTAAAACAGGAGATGGTAATGATATGTTGTTGGATGATATTTCCTTCTCTGTATGTTTGCCTAAAGCAGAGTTGTCCGCTAATATTGATGGAGAATTGATTACGGAAAATGTGGCTGTTTGTGATGGACGTGATGTTCAATTGGTTGCAAGACAAAAAGGTAACTATATTGTAAATCCTGTCTTCTTATTCCAATATTTTGACAATAAGAATGGAAGATGGGAAGATATGAAGGATTATTCGGATAGTAAAATGTATAAGGATACTACGGTGACGATTCCTGTTACAGATATCCGTTTCATAGGAAATGTTAAATATCGTGTGATCGTAGGTTCTTCTATGGAGGAATTAAGACAGGTTGCATTGAATCCTACGGATGTCTGCAACGAGTTCTTGGTAGCAGAGTCGGATATCGATATTCATAATACGTATGGTGGTCCGATGTGTGCGGATGTCGTTCAACCATTCTGTTTCGTTGAAGGTGATACGATCACGGTGGAAGGTTGTAGAACGTTAACAGATCCATATCATGAATGGAGAGCTTATTGGACAAATAGCAAAGGTGATTTGTTGGTTGATACAGCTGATTTCACAGCTAAGACATCAGACAAGTTATACTTCGTTGTAAAAGAAAATGATGTCGTTGAAGTTTATGATAGAAACTGGCAAAAAACAATTGAGACAGGTTTTGATGGTATTGCTAATCTTTCGTTTGTTGGTTTAGACGAAGGTGGTTGTATGCATAGTCAATCGTTTACAATGACACCAAAACATATTGTTGAATTAAAATTTGATGGAACCAAAGCTGTCGGATGTGAT
>JBGUIU010000109.1:0-3321 GCA_045113275.1 Paludibacteraceae bacterium | reverse complement strand
ATTATTGCATAAATGAACTCTTCTGTCCCTAATGTCATTATTCACAACATAAAAGATGATTCCAAACAAATGACATGTTTCTTGTTTAGGATCAAACCAACGATACCTATCATATTCTTGGGTATTTTTTCTATCGTCAATCAGGTCCTGAATCTCATAACAAAATTTTGAGAACAGATCAGCGATTTTTTTACAACCATGGAAACGCTTTTCAATATTCAATTTACATGATTTATAGCCGTCGTCATTAGTTCCCCAGTATGCTTCGCTTAAATGATAGCCATTTCTCTCTTTATCATTTTTGTATTCCCAAGAATCCTTTTCAGTATATTTACTTTCAATAAAAACGAGATTTTTTCCATATTTAAAGTATACATCCATATTTGGATTCCCTGATACTCTGTTTTTGCCGGTCAGTACACCTGGTAACTGTTTTTCGAATTGAAAGTTCTTGACTTTTGGCTCATTACATAGCCACGAATACAAGTCGAAACAAAGCCGTGAAGAGGAACGGTCACTCCAAAACTTTCCATCCAATTCATCACCTCTACCTCTTAGAAATTGCTCAATAAAGTATGATTTTGAGTTATTCTTTGAGATTAGCCTTTCTAAATAATCCAGTTTTAATAGTTTATCCATTGTGCTTATCTAAATTAAGCATTAATAATACTGTTAAGTTACTAGTATGTCTGCACTGCAAATTTACTGCTATTCTCTGATCAATACAAATTAATTTTGTTCTTGAGCTCAGTGCGGTTATCATTCTGTCTCTGCAAAAAGATGACTTATATCTTCACCTTTCTTATCTTTACCCCTGCGGTTACCCTCTAAGGCATAGCATCTTATCAGTGTTTTACCATCTTTATTGTTGAGCTTTATCTTTCTCTTTAATGAGCCAATAGTTTTTGTTTCTTCATCTCCAGTTGTATATGACTTCAGCACTTCAATAAAAAAGGTAAGTATGCCATCTCCCTCTTTCTCCAACTTTAAAAAATCCTTCTTGTAGTCTGTTTCATCTACATTGTTGGCTTTAAACTCAATTAAACAAACCCTCTCTTGGTCCTCGTTAAAGATAACCATATCGAATTCTCCACTACGACCGCTTTCATCTTGTTTCGGGTCTGATGAAAAGTCTTTATACTTTAGTCTGGTTGGGGTTTCAATTGAATAAAACAGATTCTCGTCCTTAACCGCTTGAGAGGCATTGAAGGCCTCAACAAAGGCAAATCGAAGTTCTTGCTCACTTATTCGTGTATTACAATTGCTGTTACCATAGCGGGGGAAAACGATTCTTGTCTTCGCCTCACCCACTTTAGGTTCAACATTCTCATTCTTTACTCCCTCACGATGATGCTGATAAGCGTAATTAATACGATTGAATGCATCAACGACAATATCATCTATAATCCCTTTCAGGATCTTGTTCAAATCGTTTTTCTCTTTTTCGTTCATAGCTACACGTTTACTGCTTATTATTCTAAAATAGCACTTTTGTTCAATCGTTCACTTTCGCCATATGTGGAATTATAGACTTTATTGGCTAAGGCAATCTGTGGTCTCCTGTTTTGGCGTCAATAAATACATGAAATAATAATGAATTTAATTGGTCTTGATTAAGTCCCAAATCAGCTATTTCGTTATGAATTTCGTCCAAATACATTTCGGGACAAGCAACACTTTTATTATCTTCTTGGTTTTCGTAACCATTCAGAAAATATATATAAATGCATCTTGTCTGGAGTCCTCTGTTTGTCAGAAATGCCGCAGTTGCCAGGCGATTTGCCAGTTGGTAGTAAGGACCTATACAATTCTCTTTTTTTATAAATATATTCTGCTCTTTTAGGTTATCATAAATGAAATTCTTTATATTCTCCTTTGAAGAACCGCCATGCCCATCTATATTATCATCTCTAAGCTCTCCAACGTGTGCCTTTGCTTCCACAAGATATATTATCTTATTCAATTCAAAAACCGCATCCCAACTCTGCCAGGTGTTTATTTTATTGATTCCAGTTTTTTTGTATTCACTCAAGATATTCTGAAATAAATTTTCGTTGTCTATTAATTTTTTAAGAAACTGCAATCCTTGAATTTCGATGTCACCTGTTATTGGTTTCCTCGGATTTTTTGAAAACTCAAAGTCAAGCCATTTAAATCTGCCATTGCGCTCATTTACAATCTGTCTAACTGCATTTTCTAATAGTTCACGATGACGAGCCATGAAGCGCATCAAGTGCCATTCGCTACCATACCCATATCCTATCTCTGCCATAATGATGATATTTTAAGTTGTTGGTAAAAGTTAGTCTGCAAAGTTACAAATAATTGTTGTTATATCCTACAGTCCTTAGTCGCATAGTCTGCCATCTTGTCGAGATTCATGTTGTCGACAAAGACAGCGCGCAGGGTGATGTCGGTTTGGGCTGTGCTCGTGCTGAAGAAATAATCAAAAACCATATCCAGTGAACGGCAGTCGTCAATAAATCGTTGAACACCCTTAATGAATGCCTCGTTGTCACTATTACCGTCTGACATGATGATGTGGATGAAACACAGCAACCCGTAGTTGGGGTATATTCCAGGGATAGGCATCAACATGTTTCTCAATTCACCAAAGAGATCATTAGCGTTGTCGTATGTGTATTTGCACTCGACCAAGTTCACCACATTAAAGTCGAACATCCATTCCATGTCGCTTAACCGGCATGAGGATTGTTCAAGACGGACACCCGCCCCGGGAGCGTATATCTGCTCCAGTAGGGTCAGGCGTTCGGTCGTTGTCAGGTTCTCTAGTATCCGCTGTTTCATTGCTCGTTCATCTTTTGCCACAGGCGTTCCACTTCTTGCTGGTGCAGGGCGAATTCCAGTTTTGATCCGCTGAATCCGCTGCGGGGGACTCGCTCGAAGAATTGGGAGTAGAACTCGCGGGCGTCGTAGTCTTCCCATGAGCGCCACGCCATTGCGCTCCAGTCCCACTTGGTCATGAACTTGCGGACAAGTTCGTTGGTCATTCTCACGTTGGGGTTCGTCGTGAGGGCTTTCCAGTCCCACAGGGGGGCGAGTGCTTCGATTCCTTCGGCCGTGAACGCCTGGCCGTGGGCGAATCTTGAGAATAGGTTCCAGTTCAATTTTTCTTTCCATTGCAGGGCCATCTTGGTGGTCCATTCGATTTGGTTGTTTTGGGAGACTTCGTCCCAGAGGAGCTGTTGCTCGTACTTTTCCAGGTGAGTCGCCGTCAGGGGGCGTTTTCGTGAGACGGTCATCCATGCTTGCCGTTCGATTTGTTTTTCCAGACCTGCTGCCATTTCCACCCGTCGCATC
>JBGUIU010000108.1:0-30723 GCA_045113275.1 Paludibacteraceae bacterium | reverse complement strand
ACAATCAACGATATTACTCTTCTTTTTTATAGATTACATATTCTGTCCACACACAGTCAATTTCAAACCATTCAGATGTTTGAATATTATCATCATATTTATATGTAACGTATGTGGTATATCCGTCTATAGGACCACCTTTACTAATTTCCATGTAAACAGGACGGTTGATGGAGTCATACTCTATTCTTTCAAATTGATTCCCCTTTCGAGTATACGTTATGATTAACGTGTCATTTTTGTAGTTTGCGTCTTTGTAATAAGATATTTTACGGTATCGGTTTTTTGGTGTGTGAGAAATTCTTTTTATCCTATTTTTCCTATACTTTATGGCAATTTTAGTTTTGTCGGAGCCAATGATACGGACAAGTCTATTTTGCGAATCGTATTTATTCGTGTATTGTATGGTATCGCTTTTGATCTTTTTCTCTAAGTATTCAGTATTGATTCGTGTGCATAGAGAACCCAGAGAGTCATACCGATAAATGGATTGGGAACTATAACTATTGTATAAAACAAAATGCCTTTTTTTAGTGATTTTCCCATCAATATATATTTTTTCTTCGAGAATTCTTTTTATGAATTCTTTTGCAATTGTTGTGTCTCCCTCATACTCGTATTTGGTACACGAATCAATTATTTCGTAGTCGTCACAACTCCGACAGCCATTATTTCCTGTGATCAATTGACCATTGACATATGTTTTTATATTTTTCAACGACCACTTAGCTTGTACCACAAACGTTGTATCACCCGAATAAGTGTATGTGATAGTGTCATTCATACAACATGGCACCTTGTATATTGGTTTGCTCCAATCCACTTTCTGAGAATATACTAATTGGATGGCAACAATTAAAAATATCAAAATCGCTATTTTCTTCATTGTATATCAAATGGTTTTCTCCGGGAAATGCACCTTGCTATCGGCAAAAATTCTTTCCAAAACCCGACTTAAATATCCAAATGTATTTTGGAATTTTCGCTATAATTTTTTTAACCAATCAATCATCATTCTCATAAGTATCTCGAATCAGCCACGAAGGGATTTCTGATGTTTTGAGTCTTCCAAAGCCCAAACCGAATCTGTTACCTTCTACTATTCGGACTCGATTATCTTCATCCAAATAGTAAAAGAATGAATCAGGAAACCCCGAACAAACATAACAAAGTCCTTGTGAAACAACCAGCTGTTCACCATTAACGCCTATGAATTTTATGATGGGTAACTGTACTTCCCGTAGCCTTTTAACGGCTGTATCACTTAGAACAATAAAAGGCTTGGACACTTCAAAGTCCTTCCCTTCAATGAGTACAACCATTTTTTGAGAAGTAGTACTCTGCCTTCCATTTGATCCCACATCCACATTTTCGAAGTGTTGATGACACCGTCTATCTCTATCAATCACAGGTCTTATAGATTTCCCCATATATCGATGATTCGAATTCAAACTTGTATCAATCATCGAAACAGCAAAACACATCTCGTATGCAAACTTGTTTATATGTAACATTGATGTCCAATAGGAACCTATTTGGTTTGCAATCAAATTTTCACCTGTCATGCCTATGCTTCCTGCACAGGGTAAAAATATTTCATTACCTGTTTTTCCTCTCACGATGTATCCATTCACATCCTTCCCTTTATAGTTCGGCGTCCAAATCCATTCGCATTCGGTTACCAACTCGATATACTCTTTATTCGTCGGCATTCTCCACGGAGCCCCCCATATACATACAGCAGCATCATCAATGGGTTCTAACATGGTTAGACTATCGGGATCAGACAACTCCATAGACGAACTATTGCAGTTGACATACTTAGAAAGTGTGTACCACCCAAATTTATAATTGTCAATATCGTATAACCTTTTCGTCACAGTTTCTCCCCAAGCGAAGAAATGTCCTGACTCCTCCTCCGTACTGGCTCCAATATTCTTTGTGGCCCATAGAACAGAAAGACCTAAATCAACATATTCATATCCATTGACATTTACAGGATAACTATCTGGCAAGTTATACGATTCGATCTCAGGTCCATACGTTAAATGATCTTGGGTAGGTTTCACCGTATCGATTTGAGACACAATGATTTTTCTGCCATCAATCATAAACTCTTTTTTCAAATCATCTACTATATGAATCTTTTCGGTGACCGTAGTTCCTTTCCCCGTTTCCTCTAGTTTACATATATACCCTTGTTTATATATATGACCATTGTCCTTATATTTCTGTTCTATCAGCAGTAGTGTGCACTCATTCAAGACAACCTTTCCTAAGGAATAATACTCCGCCGGCTTTTGAGCGACAGACACCAGTGGCAACTGCTTCTTCACAGTCTTTGTCGCAAGTCTTTGTCTGTTAAGCTGTTGATACTCTTGTATATTACATGGCAATTGAGACCTCGTTTCGAGAGTGTCTAAGAAGGATTTAGCCTCCGCAAGGCTTCCCAATAGAACGAGCATCAATGTCAGTAAAAATGTTCTTTTTTTCATGTTTAAATGATTCATTCACTTTTTTGCAATCAGCATAAAAGTGAAATTTAATAACTCATATCGTCCCCCCTACTCTTTTCTTTATCACTTTATACCAATCAGAGAACTAGAAGAATTTCCTCCGATAAAATAGATACGGAAAGGGAATATCCTATGGTTTTTTATCTGAAAGGAAATCACGTGAAGTTCAAAGTTGGCTTTATCATCAATTTCATACATTGTAGAACCTATCAATTTGCACCCCTCGCGTAGAGTAAATTTTTCACCCACAATATCGTTGTATTCATCATTACTAACGGATTGAATTTCAAATCCATAATCATAAAAACCCGCACTACTTCCATCCATCCAACTCACGCTACTCACGGTATCACAATTGTCAGCATGTGCACCTACCCATAACAGGCAAAAGTAACCTAAAAGTAACACCGCAATAATAATTTTCCTTCTCATGGGTTATGAATTTAATGACTCGTATTCATTAAGAATCGCAAGCTGATCTATTTTTCATGTCATAATAAAGCGTATGATACAACTTACTAGTTTTTTCATGATCCGCCTGTTCTGTCGAGAATGATTCACAAATGACCTGATAAAAGAAATAGATTAGGAAACATGAGTGTTGTTCACGCATAAAAATCTTGTCCTCCGAACCTTACAACATGTGTTGCATGACATAGCTTCGCATTTGTCAGTCACATGACCGACAATAAAAAGGAAGAAGTATATTCGCAAATATATTTATAATTACTTATAATCATAATCTTCTTGATAAATAATCACATCAAAAAATATACTTCTTCCTATTTTACAATTTGAATCAGATGGCCATCATTCGGCTTAGATACTTACCAATGATATCGAACTCAATATTCACGACTGTACCTACTTCGATCTGACAGAAATTTGTGTGCTCATACGTATAAGGAATGATGGCAACAGAGAAGCGATCCAACTGAGAGTCACAGACCGTTAGACTTGTTCCATTAACCGTAACAGACCCTTTTTCTACCGTCACATATCCTTTCTTAGCCATAACAGGATCAGCCTCATATTGGAATGTAAAATACCAGCTACCGTCTTCCGACTTTTTCTCTATACATCGAGCCACGGTATCAACATGACCCTGAACGATATGGCCATCCAAGCGACCATTCATCATCATGCTTCTCTCTAAATTAACCAGACTACCCTCTTTAAGCAATCCTAAATTAGATCGTCTTAAAGTCTCCTGAATGGCTGTCACCGTATAGGTGTCACGATCCTTGCTAACCACAGTCAAGCAAACACCATTATGAGCCACACTCTGATCTATCTTCAATTCATCTACAAAAGGACAAGACATTGTAATATGAACATTCTCCTCCTCTTTCCTTATATTTACCACCTTACCGGTTGCTTCTACGATTCCTGAAAACATACGATTTATGATTTTAATACGATTTATGATATACTTTAATTACGACTCACTGATTTCACGCCTTTGATCGTTTTTATCTTGTTAATGATCTGTTCCAACTGTTTCATATCCGACACATTCACGGTTAGGTTACCTTGAAACAAGCCATCGACAGAATTGACTGAAATAGAGCGCAACGACACATTCGTCTCCTTTTGAATCAACGATGTGATATTCGTTACGATTCCAATATCATCATTTCCAATAACACGTAACGTGCAAGCATACAGCTTATCCGATGATTTTCCTGCCCAACGAGCCTTGATAAAACGATACCCAAAACGAGACATCATCTGTGGAGCATTCGGACAGTCTGTCCTATGTATTTTTATACCGTTATGAATCGATACGAAACCGAAAATATCATCACCATAAATAGGATTACAACACTTAGACAACGTGTATTCAATGCCTTTCAAATGATCATCTATCACCAACACATCCTCTTTCGAAGAGATGGTTTGTAATTCTGTCATCTGCGTGAAGTTCTCGGCACCTTTCTGTGTCTCTGTGATAACGTCTTTTTCCTGACAAGACACATACATATCCTTCAGTTTCGACACATCCAATTTATCCTCCGCCAAGGCTTGATAAAAATCCTGAATGGCTTTATAACCACATTTTTGTGCCATCCGGAAGACTACACTCTCATCATAGACTAATTTCCAATTTTTCAATCGTCTCTTAATCAACTCCTTGCCTTCTTCCATGTTGACAGCCTCTTGCTGACGGATATATTGCTTGATACGTGTCTTGGCTTTGGATGTTTGAACAAAAGTGAGCCACTCCTTATGAGGCTCCTGGCTATTATTGGTAAAGATCTCTACCTGATCACCATTATGCAGTTCAGTACGGATAGTAACACTTTTACCATTCACCTTACCACCTATGCAATGGCATCCCAACCCGGAATGAATATCAAAGGCAAAATCCAAGATGGTAGCACCCTTCGGCAACTTCCGCAAATCACCCGTTGGTGTAAACACGAAGATCTCCTTTTTGTACAGACTCAATTTGAAATCATCCATGTATTCGGTCGAATCCGATTGAGGATTCTCCAACAGTTCCCTTACATTGGACAACCATGAATCAAAATTGGCTTCTCCCTTGATACCTTTGTATTTAAAATGAGCTGCAAAACCTTTCTCTGCAATCTCATCCATCCGTTCCGTACGAATCTGTACCTCTACCCATTTACCTTCCGGTCCCATCACCGTGGTATGCAAAGACTCATATCCGTTTGATTTAGGAATAGACAACCAGTCTCTTAATCGTTTAGGATTAGGTTGATATTTATCGGTTACCAAAGAATAGACCTGCCAACAATCCGCCTTCTCTCTTTCTAACGGAGAAGAGAGGATGACACGGATGGCAAAAATATCATATATATTCTCAAAGACAGTATTCTGCTTTTTCATCTTATTCCAAATAGAATAAATGGACTTCGTACGTCCCTTGATAGAAAAAGTAAAACCTGCTTTCTCCAGTTCCGCTTTTAATGGAGCAATAAATGCATCAATATACCGTTCACGATCACTCTTCGTCTCATGCAATTTCATGTCTATCTCCTTGTAAATTGCATAATTAGTATATTTCAGAGAGAGATCTTCCAATTCAGACTTAATACGATATAAACCTAAACGATGAGCCAATGGAGCATATAAGTAAGAGGCTTCTTGTGCAATACGATTTTTACGATCTTCATCATATTGCTCAATTGTCCGCATCAAATACAACTGCTCACAAATTAAGATGATGACAACACGGATATCCTCCACGATTGTCAATAATAGCTTACGGAAGTTTTCCGACTCAACAGATGGATTTTTCTTATATAACTCTCTCGATTTCAGCAAACCAGACAAGATTGAATCTACCTGTTCTCCGAACTTCTCTTTCACCTCATCTTGTGCTAGTAGATTCTCCTTTACAGCCCGATAAACTAAAATACTTTCAACAGGTATCTTACCTATATTTGCCTCTTCCATCAGAATATAGGCAACGTCTAACGACTGATGATAATGAGCCGTTTTCTCTTCGTCTAACTCTTCCGCAAATACTGGTTGATAGATAGCTGTCAAACACAACTTCTCCGAATCTGTCAAAGACAGTTCCGGAGAAGCAACTAAATTATTGAATTTTTCACTTAATGACTTTCCCATTCAAACATTATCATTTCACTTTAGCACCTTTAGAAATCATCAAAACAGGGAAGGCATATTGTACCATCCAATCCTCTGAGAATCCTAATTTTTCTTTTAATGCGCGAACATCCACAGCCGCACGTCTAGCATCTGCCGCTTTAAAATCATTCGACGTCAAAATCTTATGAATTGCATCCTTGGTCGAAGACTTTATCAACTTACGGAAGAAGCCTGGCAAACGAAGTGACATACCCATTTCCGAGGATAAAGCCATGAACAACTGTTGGAAGAAAGCCTGCAACATACTGAAATATGACTGCATATCTTGTACCTTTTTACAATTCTTTTTGGCAGAAGAATCTATTCCTTTAAAAAAGGATTCATCCATTCCATATTCATTCATCATCAATTCACTCACAAAAGCTTTTTCCGCAACGCCCAAACGTCCTTGTGTAGGGATTTTAAACTTCTGTTTCATCAATTTCAAATCAGGCAACATCCGCAAATCAACAATTCCTAGATTTACAGCCATCGTCGCCTGTAAATAAACACCGAACAATGAGTTAAAATCTTGCACTCTGTTCTGTGCCTCCTCTTGCATGGCAGCCTGCTTTCTCTGTAATTTTTCTGTCAATCCCATCTTTTATGTATTTTTTAGTTTCTTCTTCCCATATAGATTAATATGTAATAAATTAATGTAGCCAATGAACTTAATGCAGCTACAACATACGTATATGCAGCAGAACGCAACGCTTTCTTAGCCATTTCATGATTAGAGAAATCACTTACGCCTGAATTTTTCAACCATGCCAAAGCTCGTGAGCTGGCATCTATTTCAACTGGCAATGTGACAAAACTAAAGAGGGTTGTCACTGCAAATAAACATATACCGATCAATAACAACTGAGGGAAGATGTTGATTAATAAGATTCCTCCTAAGATGATCCATGTCACCCATTTACTTGCAAAACTTACTGCTGGCACCATAGCGGAACGCATCTTCAAGAAAGCATAGCCTCTTGCATGTTGTACCGCATGACCACATTCATGAGCAGCTACAGCCGCTGCCGCAATATTTGCACACCCATAAACACTCTCACTCAAATTCAATGTCTTATCCACTGGATTATAATGATCTGTCAATTTACCTGGTGTAGAACATACTCTCACATCGTCAATACCATTATCACGCAACATCTTTTCTGCCACTTCTCTACCTGTCATAGAAATAGCAGACTCTGAATATTTGTCGAAACGATGCGTTAATATTTTTTGTACAATCCAACTCACGATAGCAATGAGTCCAAATAATACCCAATAATTCATATTACTCCTGTATTTAATTAAACAATAAGTTATTTCATTCTATTTAATCTACCTCAAAAAATTTGCCAAATAGGCTTAAATCTAAAAAACATGTCAAAATGGCACATTTCAAGTTTCTTTACTCTGTTACCACCCCACATCTTTTTAGCAAAGGTTCTATTGTTGGCTCATGTCCGCTAAACCGTTTGTACAGTTTCATAGGATGTTCGCTACCACCCTTTTCCAACACTTCTTTACGGAAACGTTCAGCGGTCGTCTGGTTAAATATACCCTCTTTCTTAAAGACTGCAAAAGCATCTGCATCCAGTACTTCTGCCCACTTATAACTATAGTAACCAGCAGAATAACCTCCCGAAAAGATATGATTGAACTGTGCACTCATCAAAGTACCCTCTACCGATGGTAATGTCTGTGCTGCCTTCCAAGCCTCTTTTTCAAAAGCCATCACATCCCCCTCAAAAGGCTCTTCAAGAGTGTGCCATGCCATATCCAACAAGCCGAAACTCAACTGTCTTAGCGTTGCAT
Source organism: Paludibacteraceae bacterium (assembly GCA_045113275.1). Taxonomy (GTDB): domain Bacteria; phylum Bacteroidota; class Bacteroidia; order Bacteroidales; family Paludibacteraceae; genus UBA1181. Next base: position 22,774 of record JBGUIU010000108.1, on the reverse strand, counting down.
AACCTGTATTAAAATTCGCCGATTGGCGTATCTTCTCTATCAAAGCGGCAGGAATAGGTTCTCCTGTTTGATAATGAACAGCGAATCCATCTAAATACTCCTTTTCAAATGCCCAATTCTCCATCATCTGAGAAGGTAACTCCACAAAGTCACGATAGACATTTGTACCTGCCAGACTTGCATACGTCGTGTTGGCTACCATGCCATGAATAGAGTGTCCGAACTCATGAATAAAGGTAGTTAACTCATCAAAAGTCAACAGCGATGGCGTACTATCCGTTGGTCGGGTGAAATTGGTTACAATGGATATATGAGGACGTATATTAACTCCCTTCTCATCAACATGCTGACACAGGAACTCTGTCATCCACGCACCACCCCGTTTCCCTTCTCTTGGATAAAAATCAACATAAAACACTGCCAAGAAACTACCATCTTTATCATAGACTTCGTATGCTTCCACCTCAGGATGATACACAGGAATGGATGGATTCTTTTTGAATGTTAAGCCATACATCTTCGTGGCCAATCCGAGAACGCCTGACTTCACTCTCTCCAACTCAAAATAAGGACGTAGTTGCTCATCATTCACACTATATTTTTCATCCTTTAATTTTTCTGAGTAATAAGACCAGTCCCATGGCATAATCGTAAAATCTGCTCCATGCTCTTTCGCATATTGCTGAACCTCTGCAATCTCTTTCTGAGAAACAGGTTTGAAGGCTGTCAGTAATTCATTCAATAATGTATATACATTCTCCTTATTCTCAGCCATACGGTTCTTCAATCTGTAATCCGCAAAGCTTTTGTAGCCCAGCAAGCGAGCGATTTGTAACCGACAATTCACCAACTCTTTTACCACCGGACGGTTATCTAAATCACCATTCAAGGCCTTCGTATTGTAGGCCATATACAACTGTTTGCGCAACTCACGGTTGTTCGCATACTTCATAAATGGAACATAGCTAGGAGCTGTAAGATCGAAGCACCACCCTTCTACGCCTTTCTTTTTGGCTCTCTCCTTTGCTGCCTCAAGAATAGAGGCTGGCAAACCTTCCAACTGTTTTTCATCGGTCACCACCATCTTATACTGGTTGGTAGCACCCAACACATTCTGTCCGTATTGAAGTTCCAAGAGAGAGAGTTTCTGACTCAGTTCTCTATACTTGTTTCGGTCCTCTCCCTGCAGGTTTGCACCATGATCAACAAATGAGTCATAACTCTTCTGTAGCAATGTTTTTTGCTCTTCGGTCAGATTCAACGAGTCTTTTCGGTCATAAACATACTTCACTCGCTGAAACAAGGCTTCATTCAAAGAGATATTATTGCTATGCTCCGTTTCTTCTGGCGATATTTCATTTGCAATACTATCCATCTGGTCACACGTCTCCGCTTCCAGAAGATTATAAAACGTATATTGTACGCGAGAGAGGAACTCACCCGAGCGTTCCAACGCTACAATTGTATTTTCAAAAGTAGGTGTTTCAGGATTATTGACAATCGCATCAATCTCAGCCGCATGTCTTTTTATACCTTCTCTAAAAGCCGGACAATAATCAGACAAGTTGATTTTATCAAACGGAATTGTTTGATGAGGGGTATTAAACTCTTGAAAAAAAATATTTTCACTTTCCATATTACCTTTATTATCATTACAAGAAAAGAGACACAAACTGCCTAATAACAACAGTTGTCCCAACCTATGGTTCGACTGAATATTCATTTCCTAAATATTTAAGCAATCTATCATCTTTTTTTAACATATTCTCTCTTAACTCTTCCACATACGTCCACAGATAAGCATAGGCAGAGGAGTGATGAAGGGTGAATTTTTCTATCGGTGTTCCTGCATCATCCAATTTCTGATAGAACTTGGATATCGTCAGTTCCCGAAGATCATCTGCCGGACGATAAGCCGTCAGGATCTGTGTCCGATTATCGACCACCCTTTCCAATATGTTTCCGGATGTCAGTCGTTCCAAACATGTCATAGCCATTTTATAAGGCATCACATTAGAGATCTCTGAGAGGGTCAGATTTTCTTTCTGCTGCACACGTTTATCCACACACATCTTTACGATGACCAATGAAGCAAACTCAAAATATTTATGACTCATCATTCGTATATCATCCTCACTTTCAAAGCGTTTCAGACACTGCATAGTAAAGCAAAAAGAGCATCCCACCAATACCAGTATCCATGAGAATTGCAGGAAGAACAGCAGGAATGGAATGGCTGCCAATGCACCATATACCGTATTGTAGGTGGTCATCCACGACTGAGAATGAACATACAAGAACTTAAAAAACATCAAAGCTGAGCCAAACAACAGACCCGACAAGGCTGCATATTTAAATTTCACCTCAGTAAACGGAATAAACCAGTAAAACAACGTAAGCACAAGCCACGCAATGAAATACGGGAAGATCTTCAATGTCAATGCCAACGAAGGACTGATTAAAAATGAATCTTGGAAATATTGAATAGCATATTTAAAATAGAAGGAGATCGCACTACTGAAAAGAATCAACAGCGGAACAAAGAAAACTATCGCAATATAATTAGGGATTTTATATTTCCACGGTCTTTTAGCACGAATCGACCATATATCATTGAACACTCTCTCTATTTGATTAAACATACGGAAGATAGACCACAGCAACATCACGATACCAATTCCCACGATGGCCCCACCCCGAACATGATTCAAATAGTTATCAACAAACTCCATCACAAGACTTAACATCAGTGCATGATCCTTATAACGAGAAATCAAATACTCTTCGATGTAGGAGTCAAAGCCGAACCCCCTTGCAATTCCCATCACAAATGCAGCAATAGGTATCAAGGCAAAAGCCGTATAATAGGTTAAGGCCGCCGCACGTACATGAATACGTTTTTCTATAAAATAACGAGTGATTAGTTTGATTAATCGGAATAGATAAATAGATAGATGCACCACTTTCGATTCACTATTCACATGAACAGGTATCGAATCCATTGCACCCTTCAGCCAATTTAAAAAATTTCTATTCACAATCATATATACTCTTCAGAAATATGCCAAAATTTCAGAAACAAAAAATAGTAGGTGTATAAGCCGAGTTCTGTAATCTCTAAAGAGACCGTCTGTCATTTATCTAGGACTTATGTCACCATAAGCCTCAAGCAATCTACCCCCCGACATCGAGCGAGCAACCCTACATACGTCGGTATATTTGATCTTACAACCCATGACACGCACAGCAACGATATCACTACCGTCCTGGTAAGCTCTTACCTTACCTTCTCACCCTTACCAAGCCGAAGCCGGCGGTTATTTTCTTCTGCGTACGTTCACCCTCACGAGCGACTTCCCGTTAGGAAGCATGGTGCTCTATGTTGCCCGGACTTTCCTCTGACACTCGAGTGCCAGCGACAAACCCACCTACTATCTTTGCAAAGATAACGACAATTTTATGAAAAAGGTATATTCCTTCTATTTTTCTTTTCTGATTTTCTACGTTTTAGACGAATTATAGCGATCAATTATTCCTCATCGTATTACACAAACATCCGAATAGTTAATTTAGCGATTGGAAAAAAAGGGATGAAAACATGTTTTTACGACTAATTTTATTTAAAATGATTCACGAATAAACTATCTTTGCGCATAAAAATAGTTTAGCTTAGTTTCTTATACCATGATTGAAGACAATTCAACAAAAGAACAAATATATGTGGCAACGGATGCCCACTTCTTCCCTTCCAAAGGATTTGAGTTAGCTTGTAAGATAGCGAATGCTCACGAAAAAAGCATTTGCTTCCTTCTATTAGCTGAGGATGACATGAACCTTGAAGCTACCGAAACTACACTCACCTCCTGGTGCCAACAGAATCAAAAGGATGCTGTATGTGAAGTTCGGTTCCATATTCTTTCTGTTGAGGATGACTTCACGGATTTCATGGAACGAAACGAAGCGGTAAACATCATATTTGAACTCAATGAACAAAGCGAATACAGGAACTGTAAAAAAGCACTTAGATTATGTCGAGAACTACGTATTCCGTACTACTTTATAAAGAGTGACCAGCAGGTTGACTTTACTAAAGTCTTAGTTCCTATCGGATTCTTAGTTGAAGAACGTGAGAAAGGTGTATTTTGCAGTGGCATGGGAAGAATCTTTCACTCTGAGATCATGCTTATGCCAGCGAAGGATTATGGTTCAAGGGCGAAACAGAACACCGAGAGCATCCAAAAGCTGATGGACAAGTTTTCGCTTCCTTATCATATCATTTCGGCTGAAAAAGATAGTTTCAAGATTGAGAAAGAAGCGATGAAGAAAGCTGTCGAGCTACAAGCCGGACTCTTAATGATCTCTGCTTCACGTGATTATGGTATGGATGATATTCTCTTTGGTCCCAAGGAACAAAAAGTCATTAACAAAAGTACAGTTCCAGTCATGGTGATCAATCCTAGAAAAGATTTGTACACATTATGCACCTAAACGAAGCATACCCACTTTTCCATCTATGAATTATTCCTATTTTAGGAGATCACAATCACCATTTTTTATATCATATTACTAAGTGATTTCCTAAAAATAGTGTAAATTCGCAATCAATTATGATGGATTTTAGATGTTATTTTCGATAAAAACACCCAATGCAACATAGTATCATGGCATTTTTCTGATACGCAATAGAACGCATCCGTCGATAGAATAACAACATTTGTCATTGAAAAGTTCCGATTCGTGCCTAAACGTACTGAAACAAGGAGATTCGCTACATTTTTGGCACAAGATTTGAACTATTTTTAACAGGAAAGCAACAACGAGCTGACCCATATTAATGTCGAACAAATAAATACTTACAGATATGAAAGCAAATAAGATTTTAGCATTTCTCATTACCATGTCAGTAATGGTATGCATACCAGCAAATGCGCAAAGAGGTGGTGGTTCTCGTGACGGAGGTGTTCGCACCGAGTCGAGCAACCAGCGTAGTGGAGGCACAAGAAGCTCTAGTGTTTCAAGTTCGAGCAGCTCGTCTTCCCGTGGAAGTTATGCAGCTCCATCCAGCTCTACAAGAAGCTCTAGCAGCAGTTCTTCTTCCCGCAGCAGCTACTCTGCGCCATCAAGTTCTACAAGAAGTTCAAGCAGTAGTTATTCTTCTCGAAGCAGCTACTCTACACCTTCAAGTTCTACAAGAAGCTCTAGCAGCAGTTCTTCTCGCAGCAGCTACTCTGCTCCATCCAGCTCCACAAGAAGCTCAAGCAGCAGTTCATCTTCTCGCAGCAGCTACTCTTCACCGTCTAGCTCTACAAGAAGCTCAAGCGCAACAAGAAGTTCTAGCAACAGCTCATCTCGCAGCGCCGCTCCTGCTAGCTCATCAAGAAGCAGCAACTCTGGATTACGCTCATCAGGTGGTTCAAAGGCAAGTCCTGCATCTTCCTCTTCAGTAAGAAACAGCAGCCGTCCTTCTTCTCAGACCGCACCTAACTCAAACACGCGTTCTCAAGTAAGACAAGCTGGTACACGTCCAGAACCATCCGTAAAGCCAGGTCCAACTCCTGCACACAGAAATGAAGGTTCTTTCCGTAACCATACGGCTCCTCGTCCTCACGACTACGTAAGATTACATCCTGTAGGTCATGTCGGACACCCAAGAGTTGTCAACGGACACAAATACTATGATAGAATCCATGTAGATGCTCATCATTTCTATCACGGACATGATCGCTACTACGTACACAATGGTCACTTCTATCATTGGCATGCAACATTAGGATACGAATTAATAGCTCGTCCTATCGGATTATACTTCACTACACTTCCTTTCACTTGTGTAAAAGTATATGTTAATTCAACTCCTTACTGGTATAGCGATGGTGTATGGTTCGGTGCTCAAAGAGGTGGATATGTTATCATCAATCGACCAATGCCTGCAAGAACTGAGATCTTCATTCAGACATTGCCTTTCACTTGCAAAAAAGTGGTGATCGACAACACTGTATATTACCAAGGTGAGAACAATACTTTCTTACCAGTAGAAGGTGGTTATATATTAGTGGACAATGCTGAAAGCTACGATGAGGATATTGCACTCAACTTCGTAAAAGAATTACCAGCAGGTAGCAAACGTGTCATCTACGACGGAAAACTTTACTGGTTCGGTGCTGACACTTGGTTTGAGCCAGTAAATGGAGGTTATGTCATCATTAACGAACCATACAGAAGATAAGAATAGATATAAATAAAATATCGCATGGAATTCAGTGCTATTATAGCCAAGAATCTTAATCTCAGAGAGCAGCAGGTGGGCAATACCCTCAGGTTGCTCTCTGATGGTGCTACAATACCCTTCATCAGCCGCTATAGGAAAGAAATGACGGGCGAATTAAACGAAGTAGTCATCCAAGAGATTCAGTTGCAATATGAAAAGCTAACAGAACTAGAGAAAAGGAAAGAGTTCATTCTAAAAAGTATCGATGAGCAAGAAAAACTAACACCTGAGCTCAAAAAACGAATTCAAGAGTGTCAAACTCCAACCGAACTAGAGGATCTATACCTCCCCTATAAACCCAAAAGAAAGACTCGTGCAGAAATTGCCAAGTCCAGAGGTTTGGAACCATTAGCTAAAATCATAATGAGACAGATCGAGCGGGATCCTGAAACGAAAGCGATTGCTTTTGTGAAAGGTGAAGTGGGATCTGTTGACGAAGCACTGCAAGGAGCAAAGGACATCATAGCCGAATGGATAAATGAAAACGAGCAAACAAGGGAACGTGTGCGCAAATGTTTCCAACATGAGGCTATGATATCCTCTAAACTAATCAAAAGTAAAGAAAAAGAGGCGGAGAAATACCAGAACTACTTCGATTTAACCGAACCGCTACGCCGCTGTTCATCCCATAGACTATTGGCGATGAGAAGAGGTGAAAAAGAGGGATTCCTACGCATAAATATTGCACCGGATGAGGAAAATGTCCTTGACCGAATCAAGCCCTACTATGTGAAAGGACAAACACTCTCCTCTCGATTAGTTGAAGAAGCGGTAGAAGATGCATACAAACGATTGCTAAAGCCTTCTATTGAAACTGAATTTGCGAACTCCAGCAAAGAAAAAGCGGACGATGAAGCAATCAAGGTGTTCTCCGAGAATCTACGTCAACTGCTACTCTCTGCTCCATTAGGGGAAAAACGAGTATTAGCCATTGACCCTGGGTTCAGGACAGGCTGCAAAGTGGTATGTCTTGACGACCAAGGCAATCTACTCCACAATGAAACGATTTACCCGCACCCTCCACAAAATGAGTGGAGCAAAGCACAAAGCAAAATAGCCAAACTGGTGGAAGCCTATAAGATAGAAGCTATCGCCATTGGCAATGGTACTGCCGGACGAGAGACTGAGAATTTCATCCAAAGCATACATTTTGACCATACCATACAAGCGTTTGTGATAAGTGAAAGCGGTGCCTCCGTCTATTCTGCCTCAGCCATCGCTAGAGAAGAATTCCCTGATTACGACGTTACCGTTCGTGGGGCCGTTTCTATCGGCAGAAGACTTATGGATCCACTATCAGAGCTAGTGAAAATTGATCCTAAATCCATCGGTGTCGGACAATATCAACATGATGTGGATCAAACGAAACTGAAAAAATCATTGGACCAGACGGTCATCAACAGTGTCAACCTAGTAGGGGTCAATCTCAATACAGCAAGTAAACATCTACTTACATATATCTCTGGATTAGGACCTCAACTCGCTCAAAACATCATTAACTACCGAGCAGAAAAAGGTCCTTTCAAGAATCGGGAAGAGTTGAAAAAAGTTCCTCGATTAGGAGATAAGGCATACGAGCAATGTGCAGGATTTCTACGCATCTCAAATGCTGAGAATCCGTTGGACAACACGGCCGTTCATCCCGAGAGCTACCCTATCGTCCAACAAATGGCCAAAGATCTGCATTGCACCGTCTATGACCTGCTGAAAGACAAAGAACAACGGAAGAAGATAGACTTAAACCACTATATAACGAATAAAGTCGGCATACCAACGCTCAAGGATATCTTAGAAGAGTTGGACAAACCAGGAAGAGACAGACGAGAGAAGATTAAAGTATTTGAATTTGACCCTTCCCTACGAACCATAGAAGATGTTAAAGTGGGCATTGAATATCCAGCCATTGTGACCAACATCACCAACTTTGGCGTATTTGTTGACTTAGGCATCAAGATCAATGGTCTTATCCATGTCTCTCAATTGTCGGATACATTTGTTAGCAATCCTGCCGATGTAGTCTCTCTTCATCAGCAAATCATTGCACGTGTATTGGAAGTGGATGTAGAACGAAAAAGAATTCAATTAAAACTTGTCAAATAAGTCTAGGTAAAGTAAACAGGATTATCAAAACCTCTATTTACATGCTTTAATTCCCTGCATAGCAGACTCACTACTGGGTTGTATAATCAATGCCTGATTAAACAACTGTTTAGCTTTTTCTATTTTCTTTAAATAATAAGAGTTCCAAGCTGAAAGTATAACGATATCATAATCAAAAGGATAGAGCGCCTCAATACGGTCAAAATAAGGAGCTGCTTTGGCATATTCACCAATATTATAATACATCAAGCCTCTATAATAATTGGCCTTACTATTGTTCGGATCCTGCTTTAATATAGCTTCGTACTGAGCAGCAACCTTATCCCATGCTTTTAATTTGGCAGCAGGCAGGACATAACCAAACCGAGCTTCGATAGAAGTAGGTCTGGACTGAATGCTTCGTGAATAGTAAAACAAAGAGTTTTTATAATCACCATTGATATAATAAAGCCACCCTAATCTTAAATTGACCGCATAGGTGTCCATTCTCAATGACAACAATTCACTAATAGCATTTGCATATTGTTTGGATGCCTCATAAGCATAACTTTTTCGAAAGGCCTCACTTTTAATATCTTGAGCCATTACACCAACCGACAGAGTCATCACAACAATTGTAAAAAAAAGTTTCTTTAAAATTCCCATTTTACACCCAATGATAAAACATGATCATATACATTCTCTGAGGCTAAATAAAAAGCATTTACGTCAAAACTTGATACTGTAGCCATTCTATTTGTTACGCGATACGTCGCATATACATTCCACCTATTCTGCAACGGAACAATCACTTGTGCTGAACATCGAAAACGTGTTCCATCACTTAGCAAATATACAACATTTACTCCACAATCTTCACTTCCTCTTAAATCTCCGTACAAAAAAGATCCTTTTAACCATAAAAAAGGCAACATCCTTCGTCCCACAGAAGCTTCAAATATAGGACATTTCGCAATCTTTTTATTTCGCAGATCCTCTAAGCCAACCGTTTCTGTTTTCCCTTTTTCTTTTCGCCATAAATAGATGATTTTCCCTTGTACATAAAGACTTAAATCACCTTTAGGATACCATACATAATATGCACCTATTTGTACAACATTATAGACAGGAGACCTCAAGAAGGAGGTACGGAACAGAAAATCATGGTGTTTATAATACTTTCCGACAGAAGCTCCCAATATGAAAGAAAACCTTCTGTCAGATTTCTTTTCACTGGTATAATACTTTAACAGTTGTTCCCGATAGTCTTCTTCATTATATTGTGAGTTTTGATAGTATTTCATGTACTCTCTATAGAAATAATCAAAGTAACTGTTCCGATAGCCATATCCGTACCCATACGCATAAGGATTATAATTCCATCCATTATAGAAATTATTATTCCAGTTATTGTTATAGAATCCATTCCATGGATTATTATTACCATTATGCCATGGATTCCATATTTGCATTGGATCGACCGTGTTATTATTGTTTTGCTGATCATTGGCATACGCTATCGAATCAAAATCATAAACACTCACCTCCTGCTTCGAAACCATGATCTTACCAAACACCGAGAAACGCCAGCCATTCCTGTGCAACAGATTCGCTTCGGCTCCATAATCAAACGTATGGGCATCTAATTCATCTGAAAACAGATTCTCCTCTCCTACATCGAACAGACTGATATACCCTTGTTTGGTGATACCTATGGACTGACTTACCGATAAGCGCTGATTAATATTTCTATCATACGCTCCACGAAGCGAAATACCATCCTTCAAATTATAACCACCTGACGATATATAATCTGCATTACCCGAACATTCATGCGACTGATGAAGCCACGAACACTCTGCATACACCGACTGTTTCTTTTGATATGTACTCACAAAACTCTTTCGATTCATGTAATAAGATGCACGATCCAACCCTGCACGTACAGCCATATCAGTTGCATCTTGATCATAGGCCGTAGTCAAATAGTAATAAGCATTTGCATAATCGCCAAAGTCCAACCATGTGAGACCAATTCTTTTGGACTCTTCAAACTTCAGATTCCATGGAGCAATACTATCTATAGAACAATAAGAATCTTTATTCTCTGCCATCACAGACAAAGAACAAAACATACAGAAAAGATATGTTCGTATTATTCTATTCATTTTTTATTGATTTGTATGTTCCATACAGACTGCTTGTCGGATACCTTTACATTTTTTATTTGGTTAAACTGATACATTGTCTCAAAAGAAACATTGGCTATCTCCTTTTTACATATCTTTTTGATCCATTTTGTCCGCAACGCTCCTCCATCCATCGATTCTACCCTATAACTGTAATCCATAAAGAAAAATACGGGCGAACAGATATCTTGAATCCATCCCAATGGGGTATTCGCCTTTAATGTCAGTGGATATTTCTCTTCCAACTGATATTTTTCCGATAAGAAATAGACTCTGTAGTTAGACAAGAAGAAATAAAACAAATTGCAGTTCTTTTCACCTTCATATCGTTGGAAACAGAAGTCTTCTTCACGATACGCATACCATGCTTTTGCCCCTGTCTGATGACAATACAAATAATTATATCCGTACTCCATGCAGACCTCCCACGTCTCTTCTCCAAATTTATCTGAAAAGGCAGTCATACGATTACCTACAATAAACTTATATCGATCCGCCATAACAGAATCAAAGATCATATTCGAAACGACATCATCTTTTTTCGGAATACCAGAAGACACAGGGAGAGACAAGTTCAATTCATTTTTACAGAAATAAGAAGACAACTTATACTCCAACGTAGGAGCTCCCACATACGACGAGGATTGAAACTGGAAGTGCAAATGAGGATATGGCGAGAGACCTGAGTTTCCGCATAAACCTAATATATCCCCTTTTCGAACCGTATCGCCAATCTGAAACCGAATAGAATCCGTTTTCAGATGAGCTACCAAGGAATACAATGTATCAGTATGTTTTATCAACACATAATTACCCCAATTCTGTTCGATGTTCTTCTTCCCTATCGGATTATCGACTACATTATTTTGCAGATCCACAATGCTACCAGACGAGACCGCAATAACAGGCTTACCATAACAATAATAATCTGTCAACATATACCCATCATCCTTATAGATAGCGCCATCTATTTCCAATTGGAAATCCAAGGCATGTCGCCACAAGCCCTGATGTGTATATTCGCCATCATACGCCTGGGTCACCTTCCATTCGCCCATAAACGGAAGTGAAAAAGGATAATAGTTCAGATAATCAAAACGCTCCTTATTGACCGAATGATAATATATATTATCCTCTGGTGTAGCTTCCAAGAAATACGAGAAATAAGGGCTTGACAGCACCTCTCTTCGTTTCATCAAATACAAGAACAAAACACTCACAAGACAGAATGCCAAGGAGAATGTTGGCAACATAAAATACGACAACAGACGAGTAGATGAAAAGACAACGAGATACTGAGCTGGAATCAAAAGCAATATCCATGCATACGTTGTTTTGGATGGCACCAAATAACATCCGCCCAGCGCCAAAGAGGTAAATATAAAGTTAAAACCAAAATACATAAAGGGGATATGGAAGATGTCAAATTCGAACCATCCATAGCAGAAATAAGCCATGACGAAGCCCAAGAGGGTTGAGCAAAATGCTATACGAGAGAAGCACAGCAGAGCCAGCATCAACAATGTTCCTGAAAGGATATCGGACTGAAAGAAGACATATCCTAAACTCTTTAAATAGAATAGCATCGGCTGCGGAAGATATTGCCAGAAAGCCAGTTCCTCTATCGCCTCAACGGAGAAATAACCAACCGAGAGTGCATGCTGAGTCGTCATCGGGAAGACATTAACATCCACATATCCATCAGTTTGTTGGAACACCAATAAGACAAGCCACAGACAGAGCAGGAACGGAAAAGCCAAAAAAGGTAATCCATATTTCTGCAACCAACCATCCATAGCAATCGTCAGCAACAGCACCAATACAGACAACGCAAAAATAAGTGCAATCAGCAACGCATCATAAGTGAAAAACGCTCCTAATGCTATGCCTATCAACACAGCATTGAATCCATACAGTCCCGTCTCTATCTTATATTTATTCAAATTGAGCATGATCGACATGGAGTTAACCATCATACAACAGAACAACCCACATACGCCTTGCGCAGGATATAACATAGTAAGCGAAAGCAATAGGATACCGAACCATCTGCTTCTTGAGAAGAAGATGGCAGAATAACTATAAACTATACTCTTAAGAAAAAGATTCAATGCCTCTTTCATACAATCTCAATATCTTTTTTTCATTCTTCTAACGCCGTCACATAATCATAATCTTCTGCACGACGTATTGTTTTCACTTCTCCTTTTTCTTTTACCATAACAATTGATGGTCTGTATTCGATGAACTGCATCCATTGCGTCACATTGTACGCTCCCACATAATGGAATAGCAACAACTGACCAGGATTTAGCAATGGCAACGATACGCGATCGCGTATCACATCTATATTCATACACAACGGTCCTGTCAAACGTGTCTCCTCAATACAAGTCGTTGGTGCCTGCACCACCGACACTTTATGATTATACCAAAACGATGTGAACAATAAATTCACACCTGCATCTATCACTACATTCGATCTGCCATCTGCCAACCGTTTCGTTGTCAGGACAGAGGACAATAAATAGCCAGCATCGTCAATCAAGGCTCTTCCTGTCTCCAGAATCAGCATAGGCATCTGTCTGGAAGGGAACGGTGTGTTCATCAACACAGACGTAATCGCTTCCGCATACTCCTCCATGGAAGGAGCCAACTCAGCACCATTCTCATAGGAGCCCTTCAAGGTGTTTTTAGAGGCAAATCCACCTCCCATATCGATATACGAAAGTGAATGTGCATATTCACGTTCTATACGACATGCCAGATCAGCCATCTTATGGGTTGCCTTTCGATATATATCGGTCGAAAGAATGAATGTTCCCACATGACAATGCAGTCCCACCAGATCCAAGTTCTCTTCTTTCATCACCTGAGCGATGGCTTGCCATGCTGAACCGTTTTCATAATTAAAACCAAAACGATCCCAACGAGGATAGGTACCGACATCCATATTCACACGAATAGCCACTCTTGCTTTGCGGTTCTGTGCTTTAGCGATTGACACAAGCAGACACAACTCTCTGCTATTATCGATATGTATCAAAGAATCATTCTGTACAGCTCGAATCAGATCTGCTTCTGATTTCGCAGCCCCATTGAATATAATCTTAGTCGGGTCGCATCCATTATCAATAGCCTTCTGATACTCCATGCCGGAAACGACTTCCGCCCAACTACCCTCTTCATGAAACAAGCGACAAATAGATGATAAGTAGTTGGTCTTGTATGACCATGCAAATGCAACCGACTTATACCTTGTCAAGAAAGCCTGACGAGCTTTCCTAATGTTAGAGCGAATCTGCATTTCTGAAAAAACGAATAACGGCGTACCATTCTTAGAAGCCAACAACTCCAAAGAGACACCATCTATTTCTGAAACGACAGAAACAGATGCCGGCATACCTGTTTTTCCCGGCATCGAAGACTCTATACTCTTCAACAAAGGTCTTTCATATACTTTCTTTTCTCCCATATCACTCAGCATTCACTTTTTTTTCATGATCATAAGACAACTCACTTTTTACTGAAAAGGTTCCGAAATCCGAATAATCAACAATCATATCCCACGAATATCGTATAAACAATTTCCCTACCTGATAGGATTGATACGGTAACACATCTTGCTCCAGTGCCATCTTCACAATCAACTCAGGAATATTCTGTCCCGCTGCAGTTGCCAAATAACACCACGCAGGAATCCGCGGATTCACCTCCAACAGATGATACTCTCCATCATTGGATTTCATCAACTCTAACTCAAAGGATCCCATCCATTGAGTGGCAGCAACAAACCGTCGGGCAAGCTCCATCAAGGGTTTATCATCAATGGTAATTCCAGACCATGCTTTCCCTTTATCCGTGATAAACATCTTTCGCATGGATACAGCCGACAACAACTCGCCTCGTCCATCTCCTACGCCTATAAGATTATACTCTGTTCCCGATACATATCTTTGTACGATGATAGGGAATCCCCATGCCAAAGATATCTTATGGAAAGCAGCATACATCTGTTCTTTATCATACACGATTGATGCCTCATAATAACGTCCTTTCACCACCAATGGATATTCCATCTTCTCCTTCTCCATTAAGAGTTCATCTATCGAATAATAATTCTTACTGGCCGGCACCGCAATATGAGCTTTTTCACCCAGTTCTGGCAATGAACTCTTCTGTCTCATATCAAACTGCTCCGGTGTCGGGATGATCAGACGAATCCCCAACTCCGTTCGCAACCGACTCTGCAACTTGATATAGGGATGCAGTTCCGAATCAAAATTGGGTATGATAACATCAATCGGATCTTTCGAATGAATATACATCAATCGATTCCAAAGCACATCCGCCCCTTCACTGGGATATGGCATCTCATAACAGACATCCACCAAATCCTTCATATAGACACCCGGTTCCAACGGACTATAACAGAGTCCCACCAATCGTGCATCCTTGAAAGATGACTCACGCAAACTTCGAAGAACAGAGACGCCTGGTCCTGGATTATCTATTGCATTAAGTCCACTCACCGCTATTGTTAACCGCCTACTCATCCAATAATTCTTTATATCGTAAAAGAAATAGAAAATCACTCAAATCTGCTTGCAAAGTAGGAAGGTCAACATCATACATCTCCTGAAGATACAAAAGTAAACTCTCCTCTGTCTGTTCTGTTTTCAACAGAGAAAAAAGATCCATCGCTGATGCATTAAGAGAGAAGCTCTCCCCACTGCGCGGATTTAACAAAAAGCCCTCCGGACTAACGATACAATCACTCTTTATCTTCATACAATCACGTTTTATTAATAGCAAAGATAAGTATAAATGAGATACTCACTTTATTTTTCCAAAACATTTTCAATCATTTGCAATTCATCTTCTGAAAATTCTAAATGATTCAATGCTTTCAAACTATCTAATAACTGATTAACAGAGCTGGCTCCCACAATCACACTTGTCACCCGTTCATCTTTCAGCAACCACGCCAAGGCCATTTCTGCCAATGTCTGTCCTCGTTGCAAGGCAATATCATTTAAGGCTTGTATCTTAGCCACCAATTCTGGTGTGATCGTTGATTTTTGCAAGAAGAAATTCTTCGCTGCTCGTGAATCTGCTGGTATTCCGTTCAAATAACGATTCGTCAGCAAGCCCTGTGCTAAAGGTGAATAGGCAACCATTCCGACACCTTTCTCTTTCAATAACGGCAACAACGCTGGCTCCGTCCATCGATCAAACATGGAATAACGAGCTTGATGAACCAAGCATGGCACCTTATACTCAACCAAGATCTCAACAGCTTCCTTCGTCTGCTTCGCATCATAATTGGATATACCTACATACAATGCCTTTCCTTGTCGTACAATGTCTGCCAATGCCCCCATTGTCTCCTCCAATGGTGTATTAGGATCTGGTCGGTGTGAATAAAATATATCAACATAGTCCAAGCCCATCCGTTTCAAGCTTTGATTTAAACTGGCCATCAGATATTTACGGCTACCCCACTCACCATACGGTCCAGGCCACATATCATACCCTGCCTTCGTGGTGATAATCATCTCATCTCGATATACACCTAAGCCATGCTTCAAGATACGTCCGAAGTTCTCTTCTGCCGAACCTGCTACCGGTCCATAATTATTGGCCAGATCAAAATGTGTTATACCATTATCAAATGCACTATAGGCAATTTTTTCAAAATTCTCAAAACAATCTACACTACCAAAATTATGCCACAAACCAAGAGAGATAGCAGGAAGCAGCAATCCACTCCTTCCACAACGTCTATACACCATGTTTGAATATCGTTCATCATTTGCTACATACGGAAGTGCAGCGTGTAAATTGGGCGTTCCCACCTTAACATTTATAGATTCCATATACTTTAAAATTTTTTGTTTGTTAAATCTGTTTTTATCTGTTTTGCTTATTAGCTCTAACCTTAAAAAGGGAAAGGTATCGCTTTTTTTTCAGATGAACAAAAAAAACGCTAATAAACATACAACAGCTACATCTTCTTCCGTCTCCTTCATTCTGCAGATGTCAAATAATCTTTATATCTTTGGGAAAAATTTCAGTTAATCTCATTGATCATGTCTCTATCTGTCAAAGAAATCATAACTCTCAGTACCCTATTTGGCGTGGGGAGTAAATATATCTACCAAATAGCATCGCAACCTTGCAATGCACCACTTTTAGAACGGATTCGTCAACACAATCATCCCTTCAAAATCAATGGAAAAAGAACCGATATCACGGCACAGCAGATTCATGATGCGGAACAAATAGCAGATAGCATCATCGCAGATAGTATTCGGTCAAACATTGGACTACTCTCCTTCTATGATGATAACTATCCGGACAAACTTCGTCGCACCATCGACGAGAAAGGGAATGCCACCCCTCCGCTCCTTCTGTACTACAAAGGGGACATCTCGCTCATCCACATGCCATGCGCCACCATCGTCGGCACCCGACAACCCTCAGACTCAGGCATCAAAGCAAGTAGCTATATCTCCCAACAGCTCACAAGACAAGGATTCTGCATCGTTTCAGGATTAGCGTTAGGATGTGATACAGCCGCTCATAAAAGTGCATTAAACGAGAACGGAAAAACAATCGCTATTCTAGCGCATGGTCTGGATATCATCACCCCCTACTGTAATAAACCATTAGCCCATGAGATAGTGGCAAAAGGTGGATTGTTACTTTCTGAATATCCGATACACACAACATTCTCTAAATACAGTTTCATCTCAAGAGACCGACTACAAGCCAGTCTCTCTAATCTATGCATCGTCGTACAAACAGGAATCAATGGAGGATGTATGCATGTGTCTAACGCCACACTTCTTGCTCACAAACCGCTCTATACCGTATATTTCAAAGATGAAGAGACCCGAAATCTTGAGATAACTGCAGGAAATGACTACTTAGTCAAAAAAGGTGCTACATACCTCACAGGAAATGATAATCTAAACGAATTATTCTTACGATTCAAAAACTAATTCACTATAAAATACAACTGCTTTTTCTTATTTTTGCACTCTATAACGCTAAGGAAAAAATTAGTATAACAAGATACTCAACAATAAAAATATATGACTGAGAAACTCAACGAACAGCAGCAACGTGCTGTTGAATACAAAGGGAAACACTTGCTTGTGATTGCAGGCGCTGGAACTGGAAAGACGAGAACAATCATCGCGAGAGCCAAACACCTTATCCAACAAGGAGTTCCTGCCAGCCGTATATTGATTCTCAGTTTCACTCGTAAATCTGCACGAGAGATTGTTGAACGTATCAAATCAGAGATCGGCGGACTCTCAATCGAAGGTCTTCGTGGACAAACATTCCACTCCTGGTGTATGGACATCATCATGAACAACCCCAAAGTCTTTATGCATCACGAATATACGCTGTTAGACGAGGATGATCGTGAAAGCTGCATCAAACTGCTATGCGGAAAGGGGTTAAAAGACAAAGAGAACCATGCCATCAAACCTACGAATGTGCTCGATGTTTACTCTTACGCAATCAATGCCCGTTGCAATCTATCGGAAGCGATGAGAATGAAACTTTACGACAATGCATCCAGCAACGACGAAAAAGTCAACAAAAGCATAGAGTTAAACAAACCGATCTACACCGAAATAATCAAACGGTATCTCGCCTACAAAACCGTCCATAAATACATGGACTATGACGATATATTAAACGTCGTGGCAAAAGGTCTGCTTAAAAACGAAATGGCTCGTAACTATATCGCGAATCGTTACGATCATATCCTTGTGGATGAAATGCAAGACACCAACCCTTTGCAATATGAACTGCTCAGTTCGTTTTATGAAACGAGTCATCTCTTCTGTGTGGGCGACGATGCGCAAAGCATCTATGCTTTTCGTGGAGCGGATTTTAAAACCATGCACCGCTTCACCGAAGTAGTGCCCAACTCCGAACGAATGGATCTCACCATCAACTACCGTTCGACACAAGAGATTCTTGACTTATCCAACTGGATTCTCAATCAATCCAAACTGGACTACAAGAAAGAACTCTCCGCAGCCAAAGGACATGGTAAGAAACCTGTATTCATCACCTGTGAAAGTGAATGGGACGAAGCGAACGATGTGACCGACAAGATTCTTCAAAGCCTCAACGTGAAAGGATATAAATACGAGGACAACATGGTTCTCTCCCGATCACTATATGGTCTTCGAACGGTTGAATCACAATGCATCTCCAAACATATCCCCTACATCATCTTTGGTGGAACCAGTCTGATGCAATCCAAACATGTCCGTGATGTAGTCTCCCCCATGCGCATCGTTGCCAATTACAAAGATGAACTAGCCTGGATGCGCTATCTGCTCCTTTGGAAAGGCATAGGAGAAGTAACTGCCTCTCATATCATCAACAATGTAATTGAAGAAGAAACATTAGATCGCTGTCTCGACAAATTATCAGGTCAAGGATTACAAGAAGAGATCACTCAAACACTGAAAAACATCAGTCAAATGCAGTTCGATCCAGCTCAAGCCATCACAAAGACACTCGAAAGCATGGAGAAGCGATTGAAGGAACTGTACAAAGAAGAATGGAACTGGAGGAAACAAGACTTTGATATACTAAAAGAAGTGGCAATCGGGACTGGAGGAATCCAAGAATTCGTTTCGGAATATGTCTTAGACCCTAAATTAGAAACCACCGTCAAACAAGCGGAAAATGGCAATTCCGATGCCTGCATCCTGACCACCATTCACTCAGCGAAAGGACTGGAGGCCTCCATCTGTTATCTACTAAAAGCCTCTCCAGCCTCCTATCCGACTCCTCGTGCGGTAGAAAACGGGGAAGATGCTATCGAGGAAGAACGCAGATGTCTGTACGTTGCCCTTACCCGAGCAAAAGACGAACTATATATCTACAGGAATGTACACTCTATACATGTTGACGAAAACAGTGATGATCCTTGCGAGACACTCTACTTTTTCAACCACACCCCCGAATCCTTAACCGATAAGGAAGAGACATTCACATTCCGCAAAAGCGGTAAAAATGCAGAATACAACGGAGAAGCCATTGGAACAGATATCATCGGGGACTTTGATTTCGAATAAACACCACCAACATTCCTTTAATTGGCAAAAAAGCGGTTATAAAAAAAAAAGCACAACAGGCAAGAAAATTCACATCAACATAGAAGAATTTTACAATATAAAAAAGGGACTATTTTTGTCCCTTTTCTCGTTCATTTTTCTCCAAAATTGCTTGAATGATGAAATCTGTCTTGTTAGGTACATTCTCAAGGATTTCAACCACCGATTCAGGAGCATTGAATCCATACGTCTTACTGGTTGTTTTCTTACGTCCAGAACCTTCTCTTTTTCCACCTCTTTGTGGCTTTTGTTCTTGATTTTCCATTATTTATACTAGATTACACAACATAAACAAAAAAGGGCATATCATTTAGATATGCCCTCATCTTTTTGAGCCTCTTGTCGGATTCGAACCAACGACCCCGAGATTACAAATCACGTGCTCTGGCCAACTGAGCTAAAGAGGCAAGTAGGTAAGCGATCTACATCGCACCGCTACAACCGACGTACCCTTGCTGCGGTCAAGCCCTGGGGGATTAGAAGGGAGCTGGTCGTATAGGACTTACCCGATGCAAAGGTACATCTTTTTTTTGAAATGCCAATCGTTTTCTGATTTTTTATTTGAATTATTTCCCATTTCATCACGAAACAACTGGTTTACAAATCATTGCTCTCCAATCTAATTTATTCTTTCCTCTGTATCGAGTCCTTCTTGGGCTATTTTTTCCGTCTGTTGAGCAGCATCTGACGTCTCTTTTCGCCTATTTATTGATATCTCTTTGTAATAACTCACGCTTTTTTGATATCCTTGAAACCATTCTCCATCCATATTGTATATCCCTCCTTTGTATCGTTTCTTAACCATATAAATTCCTATAACGATAAAAACAAGAGCGAAAGGAATGCACATAAGATAAGCCGCCACCGTCTTCTTCGTACCCAGCTCTGCCAACACTCCATCCAGCGATAAGACGATCGGGATTGCAGCAGAGATGAGACCTATGAGTATGAAAATCACTCCAGTAGAAATACCGCTTGAGTTATTCGACAGAGATTCATCTTCCAACCCCCTATCCATTCTAAATCGTAAAAATTTCACACCTGCGAAAAGGAATGCCGCAGTAGCCAATCCCCAGAATGTCAATAACAATATAACAATTCCCGGACGATAGGCTCTTTGGGTTACGCCCTCTACGGTCTCATTCACATAGAAAAAGTCATCACTTCCGATTCCATTGTAGATGACAACAGACATTGCCACGAGCGATGCTAATCCTAAAATCGAAAAGATGATCCCCATCGCAAAAGGATTCGTTTCTTTCACCTCTATTCTCATGTACTCACTTATTAGATTTCAATGGTAAGCCAACCCTCTTTCTGTTCGAAAGACAATTATGCTTTCTTCTTTTTCTTCAATTCCGGTAGCTCATCATACATGGATGTAACCAGCTCTTCAAGGAAATCACGATTATCAACGTTATCAACCAAAAGCATCTCCTTCGCTCCTTCGTAAGGCAACTGCAGAGGAGCCTCCGGCATCTTTTCCCGTGCTGATTTCACTGGTTTCACCAAGAAACGATTATCATAAATACCACCGATAACTTTGTCACGGTAATAAAGAATATATTCACCCATCATCTGACGGTAAGCAATCTCAGGCAATCCTGAGAGTTGTTCGAGGATAAATTCCGCGTAGGATTTTGTAGTTGGCATAATTTAGTATTCACAAATAGTTTTACATTATTGATTGGAGATGATAACAATCACCTTCGAATCAAATCTTTCAGCACAATAGACGGATGATGATATTGTCGTTCGACTAACGTAGGTTTCCCTCCTAATTCCACAGCCTGATGCGGACAAAAATGGACACAAGACAAACACATGGTACATCGGTCGCCAATGAAAGCTTTTCCATCGCTGAGCTGAATATTGGCCTGCGGACAGACTTTTGTACAAATCTCACAGCCCACGCACCTATCCGACTGTACTGCTGGTAACGTAAGCCGATAGACCTTTCGGGAAACAGATGGTGTATTCAGAATCCAGCCCAACGGATCGAAGCCACTGAAATGCAACCGTTGTTTCCCTTCAAGTATCTCATTGGCTATCAAATCAATACGAGAAGCATACTTATCAAACTTCCATGCTTGTTCATTAGGATTCCGTCCGAACGCAAGCGCGCTACTGTCGGGGACCCGTATTTTATGAGAATAAGAGACCTGTACATCCTTCTGTTTAAGCAATTTACGAACAGACCATATTGCATTATTCGTCAACGCACCACACGTGATGATGATGAAAGTATAAGCTTTTTGGGGCAATGTCAGTTGCGCCACAAGTTGTTTGACCGCCATTGGTGCATCCAACCAGTAAGTAGGATAAACCAATCCGATACGTTTTTCATCCTGCAGATCAACCGCAAGAGCATCGTAGAGCGACATTGTTCGCTCATCCAGTTTTTCCGCCAACTGACGTGCAATGGCAAGACTATTGCCCGATCCTGAAAAATAAAGTATCATAAGAAATAAAACGACTGATTCTTTATAATGATCTAATCACATGGGAAACCGAGGATAAGGAGCAAAACTTTGTATTGTGACAAATCTACTACTCCACCCTTCTTGTTTAAATCTTTAAATTCAAATATAGTTTCCATCTGTTTTTATTTTGATGTAAATATAATGATTTTCTGCTAAGAGAAACGCATTTTATTCTTTTTTTGAGAATCATTTAATTTGAATATCCGACACAATGACCGACACCCCTCCTAACATGCGCAGTTCCTGCCCTATTCTACTCGCATTTCTCTGATATTCAGGATTATCGATGATCTGAAATGCCACACGTCTCATCTCCTCCGAGGTGAAATCAGCGACAGTCAACTCCTCGCCTGCTCCCACCTTCACAACACTCTGTGCATTGTACTTCCGCTCGAACACCTTGCCTGCGCAAATGAGGAGCGGGACGCCATAGACCAGTCCGTCCGCAATGCTGTTTTGCCCTCCGTGGTTGATGAACAGCACAGACTCCGGCAGGTATGCGTCGAAGTTGAAGAATGATGCGATATGTATGTTGTTGATGGTTTGTTCCTTTAAGCCTTGTCCTGCGATATAGACCTGGTATTCAGTGTTTTCGAATGC
>JBGUIU010000107.1:0-2876 GCA_045113275.1 Paludibacteraceae bacterium | reverse complement strand
ACGGGTTACAAATTCTTGCGTGGACAACATGATTTCCAATACGCTGTATGGGGCAATAAAGTAACGATCCTCGAACGGAACAGCATTATGTGACAACATAGCATTGGCGTGTTGTACCATACGTTCGCTGATGCCGCGCGTGTTTCCTTCATAATCCCAGTTAATGTCGTATAACGCTGGTACAGTGTCGAGTGCATTGATGATGATTTGGTCCTTACGGCGTCCTGCAGCGGGTGCGCAAACTTCAGTCGCAGACTTTCCGATTGCATCCCAGTTGACTTCGCTTGCTTGGAAGTAGTCAACATATTCAGCATGATTCCAGTTTTCCAACGAAATCGTGGTTGGCAACGTGGCTGAATTCATGTTCGGAATATCAGCACCAGGAACCGAGATAGAACCAATGCCATAACCCAAACGAGTTACTTGATAGGTTGAAGCGCCCAATGCATTGTTTTCATGGAAAACACCACCGAGACGCGAGTTAGCTTGATAGACCCCTTTTACTTCGGGATCAAATTTTCTAATCTGAGCTTGAGTAATTGTGTAGCTCATAATTGTCTCCTATTGTTAAAGTTACTAGTTGTGAATTAGCGTTTTAACTCAGGGTCGATTCATTATGAGTTTTTTCCAACGTGGAGCCTTAAAATTTGCCACGCTTTGCAAGTGTTAAAAAAGGGACGTGTCCAAAACCCTTGAAAAGAGATGCCTTTGTTAGATTAAATATAATAGAAAATTTTCTATTTGTTAAGTTTTTTTTAATTTTTTTGTAAAAATTTCTATAGATTATACTTAAATTTTGTCGTTGACATCAACGTGCACGTTTTTAATATAAAAATCATGATCACAAAATGTGCTACTAATTTAAGAAGAGACTTTTTTAATATTATTAAAGAAGTACAAACCGAAGGCGAACCTATTTTAATAGCTAACCGACAAGGCAATAATATTGTTTTGATGAACGAGGCTGACTACAAAAGCTTAATGGAAACTGTAGAAATATTTATGAACCCCGTTGAACATGATAAAATAATGCATCCTCAGCATATATGCGATCAACAGGGATTTAAAACACCAGAAGAAATGTTTGCCTCGATAAAATAATATCATGTACCTCATTCGCTATACGAAACAAGCAGAAAAAGATTTAGAAAAGATTAAAAAAAGTCCTTACAAAGAAAAGGTAACTCTTTTGCTTAATCTCATTCAGAAAAACCCTTATGCAGAACCACCACTTTTTGAACCACTCGTAGGTTGCAAAAAGTATTCTCGTCGCATTAACATTCAACATAGACTGGTTTACCAGGTCTATGAAGACGAAAAATACATAGAAATTTTATCATGCTGGACACATTACCATGAATGAAACTTACATACCAGAGTCAGAATTTGAAGAACAAGGAACACCGCAATGAATAACGGGATAAAAAGAATAAACTATCCTAATGCTAGAAAAGCATTGCACGGGATGGACGAATGCGCTGTTGCACAAAACTATTTAAAGATCAACAATGTGGGAGTTTTAGAATTAACCATTCTTTGGATAACAAAGAAAAGAGCTTACATTGTTAGCGAAATATTAAAGGATTTAAAGAGATCAAGAACGGGAGCTCTACAAGAAGAATTAAGTTTTTTGGCAGCAAAAATATATGACGAAATAATATTTCGTTTTTTTGCACAACTTCATTCAGAGTTAACAGAAAAAGAATTAAGCTTCTATAATATCCGACAAATATGGTTCGACATAGCATATGACGTTTGTAGAGACTTTGAGCGGTAATGAACAGCAAGACGAATATATAAAGATAGACCCTAACACAGATGTTACATGGGAAAATCTTGGTGATATTCTTTGTGAGCATACAGTTGCAATGATCGCCAATAGAAAAGCAAGGAACTCCGCAATAAAACGGAGCTCCTAAGATTATCAAGGAAGCTGTTAACAACCAAAGGTATCGAATTCGACACCTTTGAAATTATAATTCGTTCGAAACTCCTTGAAGATCAATCATACGATTGTATTCTCCTTGAAGCTTATTCAAACGCGTCTTCATTTCTTGTACAGCAGGTTCATCACCACGCCCCATCTTAACCATCTTATGATAGGTTGAGCTTAGGTTATACAATTCTTTTGTTAATGAATCGCCATCATTAGATTGAGAATTTCCACCAGAAAGATTTAGTCTTGGCTGATTAGCAACCAACTGAGATAGAATCCTCAACTGATTTGCATTCATTGGCATGCCATAGAAATCTTTTTGCATTTGCTCAGTCCATTCTCCAGACTTAACTTTGTTTTGACCAAACGCATTTAAGCCATCAACAACATTCTGATACTCAGGACCGAAAGCCTTTTTCTCTTCTTCAAGTTGCTTGTTATATTCCTCAACTTGCTTTTGATAACGCTCTTGTAAAGCCGCCGAATAATCATCATAGAGCTGTTCTGCCTGCTTTTTGCTCAAGCCATTCTTATTAGCTAATTGTACGTAGAACGACATGTCCTCTTTCTGATAATCATTCAGTTCACGATCTTCAAAAAGCTTATCGTAATGTTCTTGCTTCTTTGGCTGGGAAATAATGCGCCTTAAATCATCAATGCGCTTCTTGTCCATAGCCAAGTCATCCGTCATCTTTTTGATGTTTACTTGGCCATCAGACCAATATTCCTCAGGTACATAGTCAGGACGAGCAACCTCTTGGGCGGGTGCTTCCTGTGTTTCTACTGCTTCATTTTGTAAATCTTCTTCGCTCATATTGTTCCGTTGTTAACGTCATCTATAATGTTTTGAATGTCATTGATAGCATCTATCTTGCCTTGCTGATAGAGTGCTCTCTCGCTTGGATTGGTTGCATCAAATGAGGTTTGTGTGTTTCTCTTT
>JBGUIU010000106.1:0-18972 GCA_045113275.1 Paludibacteraceae bacterium | reverse complement strand
GATGTGCCATCTTCTCCAGAATTCTCGGATGCTCTTGGATATATAAGGATAGTTGAAGTTCTCTAAGAAATTGTATCCGAACATTTTTCCTAGTCCTATGGCCATATCAGAATAACCGGAGAAATCAAAATAGATCTGCATACTGTAAGCAAAGACTCCTGCCCAAGCTAATGGTGTAGATAGATCGGCATGATTCATGGCAAATATTTCATCTGCCACAAAAGAGAGTGGATTGGCAATGATCACTTTCTTTGAGAATCCAATCATAAAACGTTCCACACCTTCTGCAATCGAATCAAGGTTTGGTTGCCTATTGTTGAACTGTGCTTCAATATCCACATATCGAACAATCGGTCCTGCTACCAATTGTGGGAACATGCAGAGATAGGTGGCAAAATTGATGAAGTTATGGTTCGCTTTGGTTTTGCCGAAATAGACATCCAAGCAGTAGGAGAGTGCTTGAAATGTATAAAAACTGATACCGATCGGAAGGGCTATTCGAGGTAGTTGTTGGATAGCTTCTGAATGGATTCCAATGAGTTGTAGAAGTGCATTGAAATTATCCATCGTGAAGTTGAAGTATTTATAAAATCCTAAACAACCTAAATTTGCGATGATTGCGATGGCTATCGTTAGTTTATCTTTTTTTGTTTCGATGATTTTTGCCATGAAAAAATTGAATATGGCAGAACCTAAAAGCAGAAAGACTAATAACCCTTCTCCCCATGTATAAAAACATAAACTGGATAAAAAGAGAATTAGATTTTTAAACTTATTGGGTGTTATAAAATAGATTGTTAAGACAATCGGTAGGAATACGAATAAAAAGATTAAACTACTGAAAACCATACTCAAATATTGTTTGTTTTATTTGGGTGAAAAGTGTTGCGAAATTATAAAATAATATCTAATTGTACAATGAAGCAAGTTTCTTATTTTAGATTTTCAATCTCTCTTTCGACAATTTCATACAATACGACATCGGGCTTCTCTTGTAAAATCTGTTCTTTGTCAAAATAGATGCCACCGACTCCTTGACAGAAAAATGTTTCACCGACAGAAGCTGATATCCATAAATAAGTATATTTTGAGAAGGAATCCCCATATATGACTATTTTCCCGTTGTAACTTGAACTTTTTGCGTGATATCTTACAAGGTTAATGAACCCTGGGTGTGGTTCGTCTTCCATCGTGTTTATCTCTGGTGAGATCTTTGGATAATAAACATCTATATATTCGCAAACCTTCAAGGAAATCATATTTGATAAATCCAAGTCAGTAAAGGGCTCAGACTTGATATTAACATCTTCTGGGGTGAGGCAGTGGATGGTAGGACATACTTGTTGTATTGTTTTAAAAATCTTTGTATATGCCAACCATGCTCCGTTGTAATTCCAATGTGAATCGTTTTTATAATAGAGAGGCAACCTGTTTTTCTCTGTTCGTAGTGTATCAAGTATGTTGATGTAATTTACATCGGTCTGTTTTAATAACTCATCCACTTGTTCTAATCGACTGGCGCTGATCTTTTTCAATGGGAAGTGTTCGGAATAGATACTGTGTTTGTCGGGTGCTACTGTGATGAAGAAGGGGATTCCGAGTGAGTCACAAAAAGCTTTTTTCTCCAGCACACTTGTTCGTATCGCAGATAGTTCTTCTTGAGATAGTGGTTTGAATCCTAATGTTTCGTTCACTATACTGGAATGTTCATCTCCTAAAAACAGCCATTCGTCTTGACCAATGATTACTTTTTTTTCTAAAGGACTGACTTTTGTGATTAGTTTGAGCGAATTGTATAGCTCTATGAATCTGTTTTTGAGTACGTAGTTGTCATTATAATATTGTTCGTACTCTTTTGTGTAATCTTTTATTTTATGATGCAGTGAGAGTGTTTCGTTGATTCGATGAAATGAAGGTTTTTTCTTCATCTCCCTTTTCTCAATGTTGACATTGTTACTGTTTGGAAATAAAGTTTTTAATGGAATAGCAGCAAATAGTAGTAAGCCAAATGTAAATAATATGAAGTGCTTCCGAATCATGAAAATTGTTTGTCTCTTATTTATATATGGAGGAATGCAAAACAGCATTCCTCCATATTTTATTTTTGTTTAAATAGACGCATCCACGGCGATTTTGTAGATGTTTGCTATATCGTTCGCTTTTAAGTGAACAAATCCGCCTGTTTCTCCTTCTCCGATACCGAATGTTTTTACTAGTTGCGGTATGTCCGACTCTTTTGCGCCTAATTCTTTGAAGTTAATTGGCATGCCTATGCTATGAAGGAAGTGACGGAAACGCTTGATGCCTTCTTTTGCTGTCTCTTCGGGGTGTGTGAAGTTCATCTGACATCCCCATACACGGGTTGCAACTTGAGCAAAACGCATTACATCGTGGTGCATCACGTATTCCATCCATGATGGCATAATGACCGCTAATCCAGCTCCGTGTGCACAATCATAGAGCGCTGACAGTTCATGCTCTATGCCGTGACTGTTCCAGTCTTGTTCACGTCCGACTCCTACGATGTTATTATGTGCTACCATTCCAGCCCACATGATGTTCGCTCTTGCTTCGTAGTTAGTAGGATCGGCAATGACTCTTGGTGTTTCTTTTATCATTGTTAACAGAAGTCCTTCACAAAGGCGGTCTGTAACCTCAACTTCTTTTGTGTTGGTGAAGTAGCGTTCGAAAATATGAGCCATGATATCTGTGGCTCCACAGGCTGTCTGATAAGCCGGCAGTGTGCAGGTGAGTTGCGGATTTAATACAGAAAACTTTGGACGCAGACAGTCGGAACCAGTACCACGTTTGAGTAGTCCATCTTCTTTGGTGATGACGGAGTCGGGCGAGCCTTCGCTTCCTGCCGCTGCAATGGTCAGAACTGTACCGATAGGAAGAGCTTTCTGTGCCCTTTTGCCACAGTAGAAATCCCAGAAATCACCCTCGTAAGGGACTCCGATAGCAATGGCTTTGGCAGAGTCGATAACAGAACCGCCACCGACAGCTAAGATGAAATCAATATTCTCTTTTCTGCATATATCAATTCCTTTATAGACTAAACTGTCATGCGGATTGGGCTGAACACCCCCTAATTCAATATATTCAATGTTCTCTTTTTTCAATGATTGAGTGACACGATCCAATAATCCAGATTTCTTCGCAGAAGAAGAACCATAATGCAGTAGGACTTTTGTGCCTCCAAACTTGTGGACATATTTTCCACATTCATTCTCTCTGTCTTTGCCGAATACAAATTCGGTCGGACTGTAAAAATTAAAGTTTTCCATGTTGTTTTTTATTCGTTCTTAGAAAAATTTATAGGTGTGATAAACACACTTCTTTATTGTTATTTATTACTTTTTTTTAACGGAATCGGGTAGGAACTCGATCATCTTATGGGCATATCTTTTGCCCAACTCTCTGCAACTAGATGAGGTGAAATGAATATTGTCATCATTGCCTTTTAATCCTTCGGAAGAGATAATGTAGGAATTGTTGATGAGAGCGGGAATTTTTGCTATCGTATCATTTAGGGTGGAAAACATTCCGTTCTGAAGTGTTTCTCCCACTAAAAAAGGTACAGAATCGCTGTTCAGGTTTAAATCGGTTATGATGTTTTCATAAACTTTTTTAACTCGGAAGATCCATGTACTGTCATTGATGTCAGACTCTCCTTGTTGAAATAGTATGCCTTTGATGTATCCTTTTTTTTGTGCTTTTTTTCCACAGTCGATGATCCGTTGGTAGCAGTTTTTTTTATACAAACTTGCGAATAATTTCTCCAAATCACTTGCGTTCTTTAAGTAATTCGTACAATCATCTTTGTCAAACAATTGAATAGAAGCAGAACCCGCCGCTACAACGATTACACCGATCTGAATGTCGTTGGTCGTTAATTGGGTCATTTCGTTTCCGAAACTGATCATGGGAGACAGAAAATTGTAATGATGAGCTAAAGGAGGAGTAGCTGGATACCACCTATAGAGTTTCCTTTTAGATTCAACGGACGAGGTGGACATCATAAGAAAACGGTCATTCTGTATTGAATCTTGCTTCTCAGGTTTGTTTACGCCTTGCATATTGGATTGTCCAATACATAAATAAATATGAAAGTTGGGATCAGGTTTAGCCGAACTGATTTGATATGTCATAATAATTGTCAGTGCTAATAATAAAAATTTTCTCATGTCTCAATAAGTTAATTTGATATCAGATTTCCTGCTGATAATTGTTTTGTAAAATTAGCTTCTTTAACTTGATTAATCAAATTTTTATTACGATAAAGATTTACTATTTCTTTATGATTTTGTAATATTGGTTCCTGAATAGGATAAAATATAGGTTGTCCGTAAATTGCGACATATCAATTGTAGCAGGATTGCCGATGGATTTTGTTTGGTATATTCTTTGACCGAACATATTGTAAAGTATTATTTCTTCATCTGGTTCTACTCCGGAAATGTAAAGTGTCTCATCTACAGGATTAGGATAAATCATTAATTCAAATTGTTTGATAGCATATACATTTTGTTGGAAATAGGAAATGTTTCCGTAGTCATCACTAAATGTCCATAGTAGAATATTATCGCCGATAGAAAAATTAGTTGGTAATGTTACGTTGCCTTCAATTAGTTCGTTACAGTTATCTGTAGCAAATAGCGTAGGCAGTTCGATTTCATCGGAGGCTATGTCATTGGCATTTAGCGGTAGTGTTATATAATGAATGTTTTCTGCCTCTGGCTGTACAACAGGTGCATAATAGTCTGCAATCGTAATGGATTGGGTGCATAAGGATTCATTACCGTAGATGTCGGTAAAATGCCAGTCGATAGAGTGGTCTCCAATCTCAAAATAATCAGGGATATCTGCGTTTCCTTCGACGATGCTTCCGCAATTGTCAAAAGCGTAAGGTGTCTGTATGTTGAGAACCTGACTGTTAATGCCACAGTCGCTAGTGAAGATGTTGTAGGTTAGAGGAGATATATAGTTGCAATTGACAATAGGTGCAGCTTTATCTACTACAATGATTGTTTGAGGACATTGAGAGGTATTGCCTGCACTGTCTGTAAAGGTCCAGTAGATTGTGTTGTTGCCAATCGGGTATTCTTGAGGTGCCGAGAGTATTCCGACAATGTTTGTTTCACAATTGTCGGTAGCTATTGGGGTAGAAAGTTGTATTTCGGAACTGTCTATGGAACAAATGATTGTGTTTAATTCATACGATAAATCGGGTAATTTTTGACAATCATAGTATGGTGCAAATCGATCAACCACCGTAACATTTTGTGAACACTGTGTAGCATTTCCTGCACTATCGGTAAAGGTCCAATAGATCGTGTTGTCGCCAAGATAGTATTCATTTGGCGCCGAAAGTGTTCCGTCTATGGTTATGTCGCAGTTGTCTGTTGCGGTCGGAATCGGGAATGAGACTTCTGCATTATCTATTACGCATTGATTGGTTGTGATGCTTAATTCAATTGTCGTTAGTTGCTGACAATCTATTTCAGGTGCACTACTATCGATGAGTACAATGGTTTGAGGATAGTGCAAAGTGTCTCCTATGACGGAGACCACATTCCAATCTATTGTATTGGTGCCTATTGACAATAGTGTATCGATAAGGAATCCTTTGTAGTGGTTACCTAACTGATCGTGAGCCCAAGGCGATGAAATCAGTTCATTGACTGAAATGGAACAAAGTGGTTTGTCGATGACATGAGTTATCGTTGGAAGCGTATCCCAAGTAACGAAAAGTGTATCGGTGATATAAACGTTCTGTGCATTCTGAGGAATATGATACAATAGATTGTTTGTGTGGAAGGTGTTATGGACGATTGAATCATTTAGCTGATAACGTACAACCCAGTAGGAGGAGGTTGGAACCGTATCGATGGAAGCGGTAAATGTATCAGCATCGTAAGAGAACAAGTTGGGTTCGTGAGAAAGATACAAGTGTCTTTTCTCGTAATATTTCCCGTTAAAACGGTTGTTTTCTACTTTGATGTCATTGAAATAGAGTTGTTTAGATTTGTGAGATTCAATGACAAGAGAAGTTGTGTCTCCAAGTTCGAAGAAATCCTGTAAGTGATGATAAAAAAATGGGACTCTGTTGGCATACCAATATTTTAAATATTCGACTTCATTTTGCCATTCTTCGTATGTTTTGTATAGCAGAATTTTACTTTCTGTGTTAAAATAAGGTATTTCTGCCTCTATGTTGTGTGACAGACTGTCTATAAGTTGAGAAACACTTTTGTATGATTCGAATGTTGCAAGGTAGACAGTCGATTTGTCAATGAAATTTTTTCTGAATTCGTGATTATTAAATAGAATTTTATAAATTAAACAAGATTTCGAATCGTTGGTTGAAAGCTGTAGATATGGTTCTTTTTGTAATATGAAATTCAAGTATGGAAATGTGTCTTCTGCATGATAAGATGTTGTTGAACTGCCCATCGCGATATCAAAATCGTTTAAAATCCACCTCCATTTTTTTATAGAGTCGTTTAGATTTAACCATTTTATATTATTGTTTCCTGGGAAATCAACGTTAGCATAAATTGAATTTAAAATTAGATGATTAGAGAATTCATCTAATTCAATGATGGAATCTATTTTTTCGTATGATGAATTTGGGTTGGAAATGATGTCATTTAATTTTTGAAATTCAATGTCTGGTCCTTCTTTTGTAATCCAAGTTTCAGCTAAAACTATATTTTTAGTGTTGTAATTGGACAATAAATAATCTTCATTATGTCTTTCTCTAATATTGGTTATTCCATAATATTCTCCATTGATTAAGATTATTGCAGGTTGATATGCACACCAGTCTATATTTACATGATTGCCCATTGTTAATTGAATCAATGCATCTCTTAATAATGTTGAATATAAATCTTGTCCGCTATTTCGGAGATATATTGATTTGTTTTTTGTAACATTGGGTTTAGCATTCCAAAAGGCATATTTAATGTTCTTTTTCCCAAATCTTTCGTTTGCGTGAAGTACGAAGGATTTTATATGTTCAGCTCTAGAACTATTTCCTCCTATGTTTATTTCGCATATTTGATTGATTTTTTGATCTTTGTCGTAATATTCAAAATTTACTGGCCTCCTCCAAGAAAACAAATAATTAAATGTATTTCCCCATTCTGGAATTTCTGATATGGCATCTGGATGATTTATGCCATAGGTTCCTTTTGTATATATGCCTATTTCATCATCCCATAAATATGAATTGTCAGTTGCAATGGATATGATGGGCAACTTTGTTTCCCGATTAAGAAAAATATAACTTTCTGTTTTTGAAGATTTGTATAATGCACTATCACTAAATGCTTTGGCTCTAATTATCGTTGTTTTTTCTATGTAAAGCGAAGTAGGAACAATAGGACTTTCTTCTGTAGGTTCGCTACCATCGGTAGTGTAATGAATAGTGGCATCGGATGGATAGTTACCTTGTAAAGATATTTGTAGTTCGATAGGGCTTGTGTAAATACCTCCCTTAATTGAAAATATGGGCTGTTCCAATAGCCGATTTGTGTAAAACCCTTCGTTTTTTTTCAAAGGAGTCGCATATTTAAAGTAAGAAAATGTGTCACATCCATCGTAAATTCTACCATATGATATATTGGGTGATATCATGGGTGGTAGCTGAACGTACTCAATTATATTTCCTTCTGGATCAAATAAAAAAAGTTCTGAAAAATCTTCTGTCTCAATACGAAAGTTGGTGTGATTATGCTGTTCCTTTTTATCGCAATAAATAAGATAATATCCTTTTGCTTGGATAATTACATTGTCAAATAATGGCCAGGATTCAGCATAATTGGCGGTTTTGCCTATGCTATAATTTGTTATGTCTATCTCAATAGAATCTGCATTATATATTTCCACCCAAGAGTCAGGAAATTCATTTAAATCATCCATGATTCCATCAATATTGGAGTGCATCACTTCATTGATTAGAAGTGATTGCGCATGAACTGAGTGATAGAAACTCAATATACTAACAATAATAGATAGTTGTATAATGGTCTTTCTCATAGGGATGGAATGTGCACTATTACACTTTTGAGGGTAATCTATTAGACATGCAAATATATATAAAAAAGGCGGATTGCCATAATCTGACTTTTATAAAATCAATGAAATCTTTGTTCGTTGTTTCTTTTTAAGCTATTGTTTTAATCGGTTCCTATATTTTTATGATTTTATAATATTGATTTCTGATTAGGATGAAATAGAGTCTGTCTGTAAAATTCGTCATATCAATCGAGGTGGTATTGCCCACTGATTTTGTTTGGTATATTTTTTGACCGAGGGTATTGAAAAGCGTTATTTCTTCATTAGGCTCTATTCCTGCAATGAAAAGCGTTTCATGGACAGGATTAGGATAAATCATTAATTCAAATTGCTTGATGGCAAATACATTTTGTAGAAAATAAGAGCTGTTTCCATGGGTATCATTAAATGTCCATAGTAGAATATTATCACCGATGGAAAAAGAATCGGGTAATGTTACGTTCCCTTCAATTATTTCGTTACAGTTATCTGTGGCAAATAGAGTAGGAAGTTCGATTCCATCGGATGTGATAGCTGTGGCATTTAGCGGTAGTGTTATGTAAAGGATACTCTCTGCATTTGGTTGTACAGCAGGTGCATAGCAGTCTGCAATCGTAATGGATTGAGTGCATAAGGATTCGTTACCGTAGGTGTCGGTAAAATGCCAGTCAATCGTGTGGGTTCCAAATTCAAGATCATCAGGAATATCTGCGGTTCCTTCGATGATAGTTCCGCAATTGTCAATAGCGTATGGTGTCTGTATATTGAGTTGCTGACGATTAATTTTACAATCGTTAGTGGTTATGTTGTAGGTTAGTGGAACTATATAATTACAATTTATTTCGGGTGCACAACGGTCGATGAGTACAATGGTTTGAGGGTAGTGCAATGTGTCTCCTGTGATGGTGACAACATTCCAATCTATTCTGTTGGTGCCTATTGTCAATAGTGTATCGGTAAGAAATCCTTTGTAGGCGTTACCCAACTGATCGTGAGCCCAAGGAACTGAAAGAGATAATTCATTGACTGAAATGGAGCAGAGAGGTTTGTCGATGATATGTGTTATCGTTGGAAGTGTGTCCTCCCAAGTAACGAAAAGTGTGTCGGTGATATAAACGTTTTGGGCATTCTGAGGAATATGATACAATAGGTTGTTTGTGTGGAAGGTGTTATAGATGATTGAATCATTTAACTGATAACGTACAATCCAGTAGGAGGATGTCGGAACCATATCGATGGAAGCATTAAATGTATCAGCTTCGTAAGAGAACAAGTGGGACGCATGGGAAAGGTACATGTGTCTTTTTTCGTAATATTTCCCGTTGAAACGGTTGTTTTCTACTTTGATGTCGTTGAAATAGAGTTGTTTAGGTTTGTGTGATTCAATGACAAGAGAAGTGGTGTCCCCAAGAGAGAAGAAATCTTGTAGATAGTGATAAAAGAAAGGAACCCGATTGGAATACCACCATTTCATCCACCATACGTTATTGAACCAGCTTTGGTAATCTCTCATACCGTTTAATTCCATATTGAAAATTTCATCATCAATGTCATTTGCCAAACTGTCAATTAAATTTGTCACTATTGAGTCTGATAAGAAAGAGGAGAGGTATATGGTGGATTTGTCAATGTATTCATTTTTGAATTCATCGTATGACATTAATTTTCGATAACGCTCACATGCTTTTTGCGGATTTGAACTTCTTCCTTCGTCTTTGAATGGTTCAACTCGAAGAATAAAGTTCAGATATTTATAATCGTAATAATAAACGGAAAGGCCTAATCCATAGTCCAAATCTTTCAGTATCCATCTCCATTTGCTATCGTTTTTCCTTTCTCTCCAAGAGACGAAATTATTACCAGGGAAATCAGTGTTGCAGAAAATGGATTCTATAACTAGGTGATTTATAAATTCATTCATGTCTATTTTGTCGCAGAATGATTTGTATGTTGTTGTGTCGGACGTAAATAAATTTTCCAACTTTTCCCATTCAACTAAATCACCAGCTAATATTTCATTCTTATACCCATGTGTTTGGGATATCATATCAATGTCCTCTAATTTATGATGATTTTGCCAGACGTACTGTTCGTTAGTCCGTTCTCTTAGGTTCATTATTCCATAGTATTTACCGTTTATAAATAAAATGATGGGTCTATATGCAGACCAGTCTATGTCAATATGCTCTCCGGCTATGGTGCTGATCGCTGCATCTCTTAAAAAAGTACTTATGTAATCTTGTCCAGAGTTTCTTAGATAGAGTTGTTTGATGTCTGTGATCTCTTTATTAGGCCAGAAATGGTGAGAAAAGACTTTTTTCCCAAATCTTTTGTTCGCATGAAATACGAGTGATTTTAGATCGAGAAATCGGCTGGCGTTGCCTGTGATATTCGTTTCTGTTAGTTGATTTAATATGGGTAAATTGTCCGAAAAATACTCAATGTTGCAAGGTCTTCTCCAATTGTAAAAGAAATTAGAGGAATAATCATATTTAACGCTTGTGTCTTTTTCTGTTCCGCTCATGGCGTAATAATAGTTTCCTTCTGTGTAGATTCCTATCATGTCATCCCATAAATATAAACTATCGATGGCGATGGAGATAATGGGTAGCTTTGTTTCTCTACCCATAAATATATAGCTTTCTGTTTTTGAAGGCTTGCTTAATGCACTGTCGCTAAATGTTTTAGCTCTGATTATTGTGGTTTTATCGATGAATAGAGTAGTTGGGGCAATGGGACTCTCTTCTGTTGGTTCGCTTCCATCGGTGGTGTAATGTATCGTGGCATCAGAAGGATAATCACCTTGTAGGGATAATTGAAGCTCTATGGGAGTTGTGTATATGCCTCCTTTTATTGAAAAATTAGGTTTTTTCAGTACCCGATCGGTATAAAATCCTTCGTTTTTCTTTAGCGGTGTTGCTTTTTTAAAGAAAGAAAAAGTATCGCATCCATCGTGTATTCTGCCGTATGAGATATTGGGTGTTAGCATGGCAGGCAATTCAATGGTTTCGATGATCTTCCCATCAGGATCAAATAGATAAAGTTCTGATGGATCATCAACATCTATGCGGAAATTGGTGTGATTAAGTTGCTCTTTCTTATCACAATAGATTAGATAATATCCTTTTGCGGGAATGATTGTATCATGAAGTATGGGCCATGAATCAACAAAATTGGCGGTTCTTCCGAGACTATAGTTGTCAATGTTTATATCAACCGTATCTGCATTATAGATCTCCACCCATGAATCTGGAAAATCATTTAGATCATCCATGATTCCATCGATATTGGAGTGCATCACCTCATTGATAAGAAGCGTTTGTGCGGAGACAGAATGACATACACCTAATACATAGGTAAGAATGAAGAATAGTTGTATAATGTGTTTTTTCATCGGCATTATTGTCATGACTATTTTTTTCTTGTTCCTTGTGTGGTGTTATGACACATCTATTTGGATAGACAAATAGATGAAAAAGGTGGATTGTCGAACAAATCCACCTTTGCTATTCTTGTTAAATTTTTTTGTGTTCGTTTATTTTAAAACGGACAATGCATTTTTTATGCGGTTGAAGGCCTCTTTAAGGTTTTCTTCTGATGTAGCATATGACATACGGATGCAGTCAGGATCACCAAATGACTCGCCGCCTACGCTAGCTACATGACCTTCTACCAATAGGTACATTGCCAAGTCGGATGCAGAATTGATTACGTCACCCTTAGGTGTCTTCTTACCGAAGAATGATTTACATTGAGGGAATACATAGAAAGCTCCGTCTGGTTTGTGACTCATTTCCAATCCAGGGATGTTCTTTATCATATCAACGACTAGGTCACGTCTGCGTTCAAATGCTTTTCTCATGGTCTCCACACAACTTTGGTCGCCCGTATAAGCTGCTTCTGCTGCTTTTTGTGTGATAGAACAACATCCTGAAGTATATTGACCTTGGAGTTTGTTGCATGCTTTTGCAATCCATTCTGGAGCAGCAATCCATCCAAGACGCCATCCAGTCATTGCATATCCCTTGGATACACCGTTGACGATGATCACACGATCTTTGATCTCAGGGAATTGAGCGATACTTTCATGTTTGCCGATGTAATTGATGTGTTCATAAATCTCATCAGCCAAAATATATACATTTGGATGTTTTGCCAATACTTCTGCTAATCCTTTCAATTCGCTCTTTGAATATACGCTACCTGTTGGGTTGGAAGGCGAACATAGAATTAACAACTTTGTCTTTGGTGTGATAGCAGCCTCTAATTGAGCAGGTGTCATTTTGAAGTTTTGATCCATGCCTGCTTTTACGATAACATTCGTACCTTCAGCTAATTTCACCATTTCGATATAGCTAACCCAGTAAGGAGCAGGGATAATCACTTCATCACCTTTGTTTACTAAACATAGAACAGCATTACAAACTGATTGCTTAGCACCTCCAGATACAATGATCTGACTTGCTTCGTAGTCCAAACCGTTCTCTTTCTTTAGCTTCTCAACAATGGCTTTTCGTAGAGGCATGAAACCTGGCACAGGAGAATAGAAAGAAAAATTGTCGCTGATAGCTTTTTGTGCAGCTGCCTTGATGTGATCTGGTGTGTTGAAGTCTGGTTCACCTACACTTAAGTTGATTACATCGATGCCTTGAGCTTTTAACTCCTGACTTTTTTGCGACATAGCTAGCGTTGCTGACGGTGCAAGTGCTGCTAAACGATCTGATACTTGATTCATTTTATAGTTAATATTTTATGTTTTAATTCTTCAATTTGTTGAATTAGTGAAGTTTATATGATTTTTAACTCCGTATATTTCAGAATGCAAATTTATATATAAAATGTAATTCATGCAAAAAGAAAGCAAGGAAAGTGTTTTTTTATCAAAAATCATGCTTATATACCGATACGTTAACATTCTGTTGTCACCAGATTTTCATTCTTCCATATTTCTGTATTTTGTTTAATTCTATTTTTATATTCGAAATTTATACTCTTTGA
Organism: Paludibacteraceae bacterium; assembly: GCA_045113275.1. Classification (GTDB taxonomy): domain Bacteria; phylum Bacteroidota; class Bacteroidia; order Bacteroidales; family Paludibacteraceae; genus UBA1181. Next base: position 5,910 of record JBGUIU010000106.1, on the reverse strand, counting down.
GAATCGTTGTATGTATTTGTGAATTAGAGTGTTAGCTGAATAGATGTGGATTGGGGTCGATTTATTTGTTTGGGAGATTAAAAGTATTTGTTTGTTTTTTCTTTACCTTTGCATGAGAAGAAAATCTTATTATTTTTGAGTGAAAAGATTTTTCTATAAATTTGGAAAAAATTTAATTAAATAACATATGGTATGAAGACAGATATTATTTTGTCAGGTGTGGGCGGACAAGGAATATTGTCCATTGCTGCCGTGATTGGTGAGGCGGCCATTAAGAATAACTTGTATATGAAACAGGCAGAAGTGCATGGTATGAGTCAGCGTGGAGGTGATGTTCAGTCTAATTTGCGTATCTCTGACCAGCCGATTGCATCCGACCTTATTGCAAAGGGCGCTGCTGATTTGATTATTTCCTTAGAGCCGATGGAGGCTCTCCGTTATCTTCCTTATTTAAAAGCTGATGGATGTGTTGTAACCAACAGTACTCCTCTAGTTAATATTCCAGATTATCCAGCTATCGAGGATGTTTTAGCTGAGATAAAAAAGGTAAAGAACAATGTTATTATAGATGTTGACTCGATTGCAAAAGAGGTGGGTTCCCCAAGAGTTTCTAATATCGTAATGTTGGGTGCTTCTTTACCATTCTTAGGTATTCCTTCGCAGATGATTGAGGATGGTATCCGTTCTATCTTTGGTAGAAAGGGTGATGAAATAGTGAATTTAAATCTGAAAGCATTGGCAGCTGGTGAAGCTGCTGCTAAATAATTGTACTCCATGTTGCAACGTATTCAAACTGTATATTTAGCGATAACGTTTGTGTTATCCCTGCTTCTGTTTTTTATCCCTTTTGCAGGATTCGACCTGCTTGGCGTGACCAGCAAGGCGGGTGAGGTTTTGTCAGAATCCTATTCGTTTACAGTCGTGGGATTGCATAAGTCGTTGGTGGGAAGTGATGCGGCGGCTGCTACTTCCACTAGTGTTTATGCATATTCTATTTCGTTGATGATCTTGGAGATAGTCATTCTGTTGGTGAATATAATCGGTATTGGATTGTATAAGAAAAGAATATTCCAAATGCGTTTTAACACGTTGAATATTCTGTTGAATCTAGGATTCTATCCTTTGTTCTTCCTTTTTGCATGGACCGTATCGGAACGAATTGCATCAGATTTGGGTGTGTCCGTTTCTATTTCATATTATTTCCCAATTGTTTTCCCTGTTGTCAATATGTTACTTACGTATTTGGCTATACGTGCAATAGGGAAGGATGAGGCTTTGATTCGCTCACTCGATAGGATTCGCTGATGACATTGGTGGGAGATCAAATATCGCTGAGAGCTGTAGAACCATCCGATGTAGATACACTTTATAAGTGGGAAAATGATGCTTCGTTGTGGAACGATAGTTGTGCTGTCGTTCCATATTCAAAATATCATTTGCAGCAATATATAGAGACGGCTGGTGATCTATATGTGTTACGTCAGTTGCGTTTGATGATCGAGCTGAATGATACGCATGAAACGGTGGGCTGTATTGATCTGATAGACTTTGAACCTCGTTTTGAACGGGCAGAAATCGCCGTGTTGGTGGATAAGGCATTCCAACGAAAAGGATATGCAACTGAGGCTGTGGAAATGATGAAAAAATATGCTTCGGATTTTCTTCACCTTCATCAGTTATATGCGTATGTTGGAGAGGATAATGAGGCTTCCTTACGTTTGTTTGATTCTACGGGCTTTGAGAAGAGTGTCTTACTGAAGGATTGGTGCCGTGATAAGAATTGGCGTAATTGTTGGTTGCTTCAGCTGATTTTTTGAATTAGATTGTAAGTAAAACGATAAGATATGTTAGATAAGAAAATTGTACAGTCGGTAATTGATGATTTTCATTTGCCGGATTTTAATAAGGCGACGATACGTGAGATCGTAGCGATTGCCAACAAGGTGGAAGCTCTCACAGGTGAGAAATATGTCCGTATGGAGATGGGTGTACCTGGTTTTGCTCCAGATAGAATTGGAACGAAGGCTGAGATAGAGGCGTTGCAGGCAGGTGTAGCTTCTAAATATCCTATGTTGGATGGACATCCTGAGTTGAAGAAACAAGCATCCCGTTTCATCAAGGCATTTATTGATGTGGATGTGAATCCAGAAGGGTGTGTGCCTACATCGGGTTCGATGCAAGGAACGTATGCATCGTTCTTGGTATCAGGACAGTGTGATAAGAAGAAGGATACGGTATTGTTTATTGACCCTGGTTTCCCTGTACAAAAGACGCAATTATTGGTATTGGGACTGAAGTATGAATCGTTCGATATGTATCAATACAGAGGTCAGGCATTGATTGATAAGATAGAGGAATATTTGAAGAAAGGTAACATCTGTAATATCATCTATTCCAATCCAAATAATCCGTCATGGTTCTGTTTAACCGATGAGGAATTGAAGGGAATCGGACAATTGGCTACGAAGTATGATGTTATTGTGATGGAGGATTTAGCTTATTTTGCAATGGATTTTCGTAATGATTTAAGCAAACCTTATCAGGCACCGTTCCAGCCGACAGTTGCTAAATATACCGATAACTATATTTTGTTGATATCAGGATCGAAGGCCTTTAGTTATGCCGGACAGCGTATAGGTGTATCGGCAATATCAGATAAGTTATATCACCGTTTCTATCAAGGGTTGGCCGATCGTTATTCAATTGGCGAGTTTGGTACTATTTTTGTCAATCGTATCTTGTATGTATTATCATCAGGAACAGCTCATTCAGCGCAGTATGCCTTGGCGGCTATGTTCAAAGCGGCCTGTGATGGAGAATATAACTTCTTGGAGACGGTTCGTGAGTATGGTAATCGAGCAGCCAAGATGAAGAAAATCTTCATGGATAATGGTTTCCATATTGTGTATGACAAAGATATTGATAAGGAGATTGGCGATGGCTTCTATTTCACAGTCGGCTATAAAGATATGAAGGGTGGTGAATTGATGAAGAAGCTGTTGTTCTATGGTATCAGTGCTATCAGTTTGGATACTACGGGTAGTAAGGAACAGGGCCTTCGTGTCTGCACATCATTCATTAAAGACAACCAATATGAGGATTTGCAAAACCGATTAGCGGAATTTGCAGCCGAGAATTAATAGGAGAGGGTTGAAGATGTAAAATAAAAAGAGTCAGAGGAGAGATGCTCTGACTCTTTTGTTGTTATAGGATGTTGATGAGGGGTTATTATAAGATGTCTTACCTAAATAATGTCACAAAACGAGAATTAGCAATGGATCTAAAGCCTTTTGTTTTCTTCGATATGCTGGATGTCGGAGACCCTGACGGAGATGTGTCGGAGACGAAACTAGCTGATCGTCAGTAAAATATACTTACTCTTATTAGGAAGTCTCCGACAATCACTGGTAAACAAATGTCGGAGAATACCGCACCAAACATTTCGTCATGGATGCTTGGTACAGGTTGGTTTTGACAGATAATGAAAAACCGTTTAATTTAACAACTTTTTTGTAAACAAATATGGACTGGAACTGCGTTTTTTTGTATGTTCCTGCCCCCAAAAATATACAATTCATCTACTCCCTATTGTTTGGGTATATAAAGAATAAATTCATTTTGGGAATACATTATTTTTCCAATCTTATTTATTTCTTCTCCCGGATTAATTACAAGTTTTGCATTATGCAGTTTAACCATTATGTCAACCAAATACATACCAAGACCAAGACCTGCTGTTTTTTGTTCAACGGCTATTTTCCCAGAATATCCTTCTGTGTAGATTTTGTCTAAATCTTCTTTATATATATGATAACTTGTCATGGAAAAAGTCACAATGTTGTTGGTGTTATCTTCGTCAAATACAACACTTAATATGCTGTTAGGTTTAATGTACTTTACAGCGTTAGCTATTAAGTGGTAGAATATGAATCTAATTACAGTAAAATCAAAAACAACTTTTTCGTCATATTTCTTCACATCTATGGTTACTTGTTTATTGTAAAAGTCTGGCATAAATTCGTGAAACACTAACATCAACACAGCATGTAAGTCATATTTCCTTTTTTCTAACTGATACTGACTTTCCTTATGAGTAATATGATCATAAATGAAAATCTCCTGACTCATTGCAGAATTTATCTTTGCCAATCGAAGAAGTACAATTGCTGCATTGTGAGCTTTCTTTGATATTTTCTCTTTTACCCCAGGTATCAAAGACTTAATATCATAGACAAATTGTTCTGGATCTATAAAATTAGTTAATTCTTGAATTGCATGTGCATTTTGAGTCTTGATATTATGGATTATACGATCCATCTTTTGTAATTCATCTTTATGCACACTCCGCTCTATTTCTTTACGGAAACGCAATAACTGTGGAATAGAATCAACAACATTCTGCAACTCTATTCTAAAATTTCGTGTGGTTAACCCGTTAGCACATACTTGGGCATATCCTTTAGAGCTTTTCCTGTATCCTATACGTCTATTTGAATTGTCGACAGGACATATTACGATGGATTCGCTTTTCCCTGAGCTTAATTGTCTAAGACAAGCTTCACAATCATTGAATTTAAGATTGTCTAGAAGAATATCATCTGTCCCGTATATTATTCGTTTTTCCATATTTTTTCTGATAAGGTTTCAATTACGCTAACAAAAACTGCAGGTTGGGAATTTTTCGAGATTCTGTCATCTGCCATGTTTATAGCCTTATGAAATACGCTGTGTTCTTGTTCCGCAGAATAAATCACTACCTTCTTTTCTGGATATTTATTCTTAAGGTCAACAACCAAATCAAGTCCTTCATTATCATACATTGTTGTGCCAACGCCCTTTATGTCAACGAATATGATATGAGCATTTCTGATTTTTTCTGCGTTAATATCTGTTACATCTGGATCAGGAAAGAAACTTGTATTTTTCCATCCAGCTTTCTTCAAAATAGATACAATTTTGAATTTTTTATCATCATCGATAAACAGGATATTGGTCTGTGCTCTTATTCCATTTATTGTCAATGCAGTCTCATTTTCTTTTTTCTTAGAATTGGACATATTTGATATTGCAGATGGTTGTGCAACATTAACTGTTACATTTTGATTATTAACTTGGGACAGGGCTTGTTTGTCTTCTTTCTTATCATTATTCTTAAAGACATGTTTTAAGACATATATGACAACAGGTATACCAAGTCCGCTAAATAGCCACTCTTTATTGTTTATTAACCAATTGAAAACATGTTCCATTTTGAATTATTTTATGTTGATTATTAGTTGTGAAAATTACTTCCTATTCATCACACTCTCAGCCAACAAATACACTCGTGTGCCAAGCGTCTGTGGCCAGCGGTCGGCAGGATTTTTCTCCAATGCTTTTGCTCGCTCTATTGCCTTCTCAACATGGACTATCAGCATTGGGGCATCGTAGGCTGCCTCATGATAAGATCCCATCTCCTGACGCAATCGCGCCTTTAGATATGGGTCTGCATTCTTCGTCTTTCGACGATTCTCCAGCCATTGCTGCTGCTCCTCAGGGGATAATGAAGTGGCATCTACCAAATGCAACAGCAACCAAAGTTCGATGCACGGATTACTCAAAGCCATGTGCATGTATTCATCTTGCGCACATTCTGTTGCTACACGAGACAGCATTGCCTCTGTCCAACGGTCTTTGTCAATGACAAGCCAGAGTTCATCGTCGGCTTCCAAAGCATATTGTTCCTTGTAGTCGTTCAACTGCTTCAAGACGTGTTCTGGGCTGGAGTTGTTCTGCTCGGCTTCACTCCGTTCCAAGATATGCACATGCACACGGGGATTGGTATATTCCTTGGCAAGTGCCTTGAAATATATCCGCTCCGTGTCCTTGCCCTCGGAGGCTATAACTATCAGACGAGCATCACGGAATGCC
>JBGUIU010000105.1:0-5052 GCA_045113275.1 Paludibacteraceae bacterium | reverse complement strand
ACAGATATATGTATAGGTGACTCTATAGAATTGACAGCTGAAAATGCTGAAGAATATCAATGGTACACCACAAGTCTAACTGACGCAAACAAATACACTGGAGATGAGACATGTCCTACCGGTGCATGCAATACTATCAAACCAGCAATCAATGCCACAACAAAATATATTGCGGAAGGCACAAAAGAAACAACAAAAGAATATGCTAATGGTAACAATACACCAATAGCAGAAACTGCAAGTTGTAAAGCATCTGCAGAAATCACCATCACTGCCAGACCAAAGCCAGTTGTGACAATAGCTGATGTAAATCCTGTATGTATAAACACATCCACAAACTTGACAGCCAGCAACACCGAAGCATCTGCTATAATAGACAGATGGGAATGGTATAAAAACGGCAATCTGATCTCTGGCGAAGACAAGAGTTACATCAACACAGGCAATCTAAGCGACAACACCACAGTATTCAAAGCTGTTGCCATTTCAAACTATGGTTGTAGTGGTAACGACGAGAAGAATGTAACTATTTATCCTTTGCATACGGTAGAGATAGCTGGAGACAACTACGTTTGTGAAAACAAAGGAATCCAGTTGACCGCCACTGTTAAAAATGCCGACGGTAACGATGTCACTTCCAATGCTAAAATGTTCACTTGGGTGCCACAAGGTGGAACCAGTGCCGTAACTCCAGAGATGACATTGGCAGACACGACAACCTTTGAACTAACAGTAACAGATCCAAACGGTTGTCAAATAGAAGCAACGCCAAAGAACGTAAATTGGATTCCATTGCCAAGAATCAAAATCGAGCAAAATCCAGAAGATGTATGTGCAGGCAAAAACGAGGTTACGCTAACCTCCTCTCCTACCAACAAAAAGGCTAATGAAATGAAAGCGGACGGTTGGACATGGTTGAGAGGCAACAACACAGAAACAGAAAGTACTGCAAACAACATCACACTAACAAATCTAAGCAGCACAACAACATTCAAGGTTACGGGAACTGACACATATGGTTGCGTTTCCGAACCAGAGATCCATGTAATTGAAATCAACGATGCACCAGATTTGACAATCACTGGTGTCAAGAAGGCATGTCTCAACGACTTCATCGAATTGAGTGTATCTTCCTCTAAGAATGCCGACATCTATTGGATAGATACAGAATGTGGAAACAACGGAAATCAAAAGGCCACAGACATTCGACGTGTTAAACTAGAAGAAGAGAAAGACTATAAATTCAAAGCCTCTATAACCGTCGATGGCTGTACAACAATAGACTCTCTAGTAGTCACTGTTCACCCTAATCCGAGTGTCACTGTAGCCAGCAAGAATGGAAAAGATTACGTTTGTCGAGGAGGTTCATTAGAACTCGTCGCTACGGCCACTCCTACCAATGTAACATATTCATGGAATATGTCCCCATCTCAAACAAAGGATGCAACAGTATGGCCTACAAATAACCCAACACGATGTATCGTAACCGTTACCGACGAAAACTCATGTACGGCAACAAACCACTTCGATGTAAGTATTAAAGAAAATCCTATCTTATATATAAATGAGAAAACATCGGGAGACACAACAATATGTATAGGTCAAACCGTAAAACTCACCGCAACAGGATTAGAAGCTGGCAGCACAAATTACACATGGACTCCAGATGGAAATGGAGCATCCTTCCAAACAGAAAGTATCCAAACTGAAAAGATATACATTGTTGAAGGAACTGATAATTATGGATGTAAAGGTTCAGCAAAATATACAATCAAAACAAAACCTTATCCTACATTCGATGCTCCAAATGTAAAATCATGTCCTGGAGAAATCTCGACAGTAAAAGCCACTGCAAATGGTGATGTAAATGCAGATTACTACACATGGACATGGACTGATGATAACAACCAGACTGTTCATGCTACAGGTTCCAATTATTCGGAAATTCTCGAACACACAAGAACCTATAGTGTAACTGCCACAAAGAATGGCTGTACAACTGAAGCAAAAACAGTTATTGCAACTGTTTATACTCGTCCGACAGCCTCCATCGCTGCTACTAATCACCAAATCACAGACGGCAAAATCATCATGTGTTACAAAGAGTCCGAAGAACTCACAGCTTCAGGAAATGGCAATTATAGTTATGCATGGCTCAACGGCAACGGATTAACATCTAATGGTGCGATTGCAAACTTCACTCCAACTTCTGTCGGAACACACGAATACAATGTGACAGTAACAGACAATAACACAAGATGTACAAACACAGAAAAGATTACTGCCATTGTCAATGAAATACCGAATGTGACACTAGACGGAAGCAAATCCATTTGCTACAACGATGAAGCAACCGTTACTGCAACCGGTGCTGAAAGTTATGTCTGGAAAATTGGCGATAACACTGTTACACAACAAAACGACCATCAATATGTGGGCAAACTTAAAGAAACAACCACCTTTAGCGTTGTGGGAACAAGTGCAAACGGATGTAAAAGCTTACCAACTCCTTATAAGGTGGAAGTGAAAGACAAACTCAACATCGATTGGGAAACGCCAATCGTCTGCGATGGAGATGCCAAAACCATCACCATCAGCAATGTCACGTCTATTGAATGGAAAAATGATAGTGAAACAACAACAACTGGTTCCACAAGAACTTTAGAGAACATTCATGCGACAAATGACGGATATGCAGAATATCCAATTACTGCATATTACAATGGATGTTCACTAGATACTATCATAAAGATCAAAGTAAACAGCAAGCCTGTTATCACATTCGATGCAAGTAAGGCCGGAACAGCAACTGGCAACCAGAACGAAAGCAAAATATGTATAGGTGACGGAATTGAATTGCATGCAAGTGCAAGTGAATCGGACATCAAGTGGAACACAGATGATGTGGAAGAGAATGCTGTAAAAGCAAGTCCTATCACGACATCCACTTACACAGCAACAGCAACAAACAAAACAACTGGATGTCAATCAACAGCTTCTTACAAAATCATTGTCAATCCTAGACCAGTTATCAAAATTAACAACGAGTTGGCAGGGAAAGACAGCAAATGTAAAGACGAACCTATAAGTCTAACCGCCACAGGATTGAACACAACAACAGGTTATGTATGGTATAGCAAATCTGACAATCAAAACGACTATACTCGAATCACTCCAGACCCAGACAACATCTACTCCACCACTGCTACAAGTAATGTTCATTACAAAGTGACTGGAACAGATGGTAATGGTTGTAGTGCAGAGGCTACGCATGACATAACCGTCAATGAAAAGCCTAATATCGACCTTCAATTCTCGGAGACATGTGCAGGAGAAAACAATACGATCAGCTTAAATGAAAGGACACCGAACACACAATACAGTTGGTCTTGGGCAAATGCCTCAAATCCAACTCAACCAATCGGTTCATTAAGCAATGCAACTTCTGTCACACACAACTTCTCTGAAGATCGTATATACACAATCAATGCCAAAAGTAATGCCAACTGTTTAGCAGAAACAACATATACTATTCCTGTTAAACCATTACCAAAGTTCACCGTCACTTCTGACCAAACAATTTGTCATGGTAAATCTGTACCACTTGAAGCAGAGCCTATAGGTCAAGCTTCTTATAGTTACGTATGGAAAAAGAAAGATGCCATACTAAACGCAGATGGTTCACGCAGCATTACTGACAGTCCTGAAACAACCACTCTATACACCGTCACTGTAACAGGAGGAGGATGTTCAAAGGATGCTTCTGTCACTGTGACAGTTAATCCATTGCCAAATGTTGCAATCATCCAAGAAGGTGCAGCTTGTGTTGGAAACACTGTAAAATTAAAGCCAACAATCATCAATGAGACGACCACAGACAACTACACTTTCACATGGTATGATCAACCTCAACCAGCAGAGAACCAACAACGCCCATCTATTGGTACGAATGATTATAATATGGCGATTACCTATTCGACAGCTCCAACAACTACGCTATACTTAGTCGCCAGCAACAAGACCACCTTATGTTCTAAAGAGATAACAAAAAGTGTTGACAAAACGAACAAGCCAAAAATCGAGGCATTGGGAGACCTTATTAGATGTAATAACAACATAGAAGGAACCATCCGATTATCTGGAGCTGAACAATATAAGTGGACTTCAGAAGGTGACAAAGAAGGAAGTTCACTTACCGAGATTTTGACTGAGGATAAAACATATAGCATTCATGCTACATCCGGAGCTTGTTATACCGATACTACCATCCCAGTAAAGGTCAATCCTTTACCTACAGTAGCTATCAAAGGAGACAAAGGAAACTATAACGACACCACCATCTGTCTCCACTCAAATGCCACATTAACAGCTGAAACAAATTCTCAGGATCCTACTTACTCATGGAACACAAACGAGGAAACACGAAACATTAAAGTTACAGCAGAAACAAAGAACGCTCAAACTTACACAGTGACAGTTACAGACGGATCTACTCAATGTAAGAATAAGGGAAGTTTTGTTGTGAATGTACATCCTCAGTCAAACGTTCAAATTGAAGGTTTGTCCGAAATATGTACGAATGATAAAACAACCCTAACAGCCAATGCTAATTACCAAAGTTATCAATGGTCATACATCAACGCTGTATCTGACACGACTCCTATAGCGAATGGTAATGGCAAAACTCTGACATACGACCTAAATGAGACAAAAACATTTATTTTGAATGTAGTCGATCAAAACGGATGTAAAAACAACGCATCCAAAACTGTAAATGCAAAGCCATTACCTACTATAGCATACAATACCCCAATTGTGTGTCATGGCAAGAAGCCTGTCATTTCAGTAGATAGAAGCAGATCTGTTGCAGACTACTATGTATGGCCTGACAATTCTCAAAACAACACATCATGGACAAGTCCAGATGCGTTAACCAATGAACGTGAATTTACATTCAAAGCATATTTAAATGGTTGTCCATCCAAAGACTCAACCATAAAGATTGCGCCAAAGGCTCTTCCTTCTATTGTATTAAAAGACAGTGCAGGAATT
>JBGUIU010000104.1:0-1700 GCA_045113275.1 Paludibacteraceae bacterium | reverse complement strand
GTGAGTAAAGTCAGACATGATGTTCTGCTCATAGGCAGGGTTGTAACAGATCCTGAAACTAATGTTCAATGTCTTATGCCTAATGACAATTACTTTTCTCATTATGGTATTGAACCCAGTCATGACTCTATTCTGAAGGGTCGGGGAGCACTGAAAAAATCAAACAGTTCGAAGGTAGCATCCTACAGTGACAATGGAAATGGGAGCATTCTTGGATTTGGATTAGGTATAGCCTGTTTTCAAATTGCAAAGGAAACTCATTTAGAAGCAATACTCACAGAAATTTTTGATGCTGATACAGCTAGAGACATATTAGGTCTCGCAATGTTCTATTGTGATGATTATGTTGGTCTTACAGAACTGGAAGATTTTACTGCTGAGCAGATGTGCTTTACCGACAGAGTTCTTACACCTCAGATTGCAGGAGAAATATTCAGATCCATCACTGACGTACAAAGGGATAGTTTCTTTAAGAAGTGGATACCGTTACAGGCGCCAGACGGTTTGGTATGTTACGATGTTACGTCAGTTTCATCATACTCTCAGAGAATTGACGGTATTGAATACGGATATAATCGTGATAAAGAAAAACTTCCACAGATGAACATAGGAATGTTCACTGATATAGAAACCGGTGTCCCGCTGGCTTATGAATCCTATAATGGAAGTATCAATGACTTCACTAACTTTCCTTACGTAATCAATAAGGCTGTGTCTTGGGGGCTGAAAAATAATTTTGTCTTGATCATGGATGGAGGCTTTGCAGAAGATTTTGCTATCAATTACTCTCAATTTGAAGGATACGACCTTATTGTTGGAGCTCCTGTTGACAGGATGTCAGAAGTTAAGAATCGGTTGATTGCCTGGAGAAAATCCAACACAGATCATCTGAGCATGGCTCAATACCGCTTTGACAGTTCGATAAAATGTAAGGACGAAGAATTTGAACTGGCTCCAAATGTAAATGGCAGACTTCTTTTGTATTTCAATGCTGATAAATACACTTTGCAGTGTACATCTCTGCAGATGGATATAGAGAGGCAAAAGACTATTCTAGAGGAACTAAAAAAAATTTCCCCGCGTGATGCAAAGAAATTCAATCGTTACTTTGATATCACTGTTAATGAGGACAGATCATTTTCATACAAAATTAAAACTGATGCGATATCGGATGATCTTCACGTTTGCGGATCTCTTGCTATTATGACAACTTCACAAAAGTTGTCTGTTGAAACTATCCTGAGATGCTACTGTAATAAAGATGTTGTAGAGAAAAGATTTCGGGATCTGAAAAATGAGATCATGGGTGAACGTGTTAGAGTTCATTCAACTGAGGCATGCAAAGGGAAACTCTTTGTTTTATTTATCTCTCTTATACTGAGAACAACTTTATCGATTAAACTTCGGGATTGGGTAAGAAAAAACAGATACTCTCTGATAGGTTGCATACATCAGTTAAAGAATATCCAATGCCGAAAGACGGGGCAAAACTGGATATTGAGTAAAGCTCTCACAAAGAAACAAAAAGAAATTTCGGAAATTTTAAAACTTCCTGTTCATTCTCTTGATGTGCGAAAATAATTTGTTACTACCCAATTAATTTAAGATTTAGGTTATATATAAACGAAATTTAAAATTAGTAAAAATATTTTACCGACACAAATCATCGTTTGTTATGAATGTTGATATCAAACACAAAA
>JBGUIU010000103.1:0-2709 GCA_045113275.1 Paludibacteraceae bacterium | reverse complement strand
CGGTCGCAATTTGCGACCAGTTCATTTGTTTCATTATCAGACAATTGAAATCTGAATGTTTTAGGGAAACGCTCTATATTTCGTTTTGCTTGCTCATTTATTCGTTTTGTTTCTACTCCATACAATTGCGCTAAATCATTATCAAGCTAATTTTATATTGATAAAAAATAATTAAGTGACAGTGGAGATTCTTAATTGATACAGAACTGAATTAATCATTCTTTCCCTACAGCCCGAATCGCCCCCGCACTATGAATACGCACGATTGGATTCGCATCGTTCTCGGCCATCCACCGCAAGCGGTCCAGATAGGGGGTAACCATCTGCGGACGACGTTTACCCATCACGCGAAACATCTCAGGAGCCTCCATCCGCACCTTATCGTCGTTGTCTTCTAACAGGTTGGCGAACAGGGGCATGTAAGCCTCGTATGGGTCTGGCGTATTGGTGGCGATGTTTTCTGATGCCCAGATGAAACTCAGTCGGACTTGTGGAATACTATCTGTGGCTAGTTCGAACATCTTTTCCCAGTAGGGTTGTACCAGTTCGAATCGAGCCCGTCCGATTCTGCCCAACGCATTCAAAGCCCGTTCACGAAGGAGGTCATTGGACGAATCCATGAACGAAGCGACGCTACTGACGTATGGTTCGATTGTCTCCGGATATTGCAGTCCCATCTCCCCCAAGAGCCAGAGTGCCTTGGCAGTAATCTTCGGCAATTGGTTTTCAAGCAGTGACCCGACATAGGGAATGCTTTCCTGCCAAGCATCTTTGTTCTTGGTTAGGGCTGACAGGTTGCTGTAGAGGGACTTGTCAGAAGAACTATTAGGGATGTCTGTGGGGTTCATAACAAAAATATCGGTTGAAATAACAGTCTTCTACAATTTGGTTCAACAAATTTAAGAAATTGGGGGCAAAAAAGGGCATGATTTCAGGGAAGATGCAAAAAAGTTTTTTCCACTTTTTCTTTCTTTCAACGCATAAAAACAGGATGGAAAATGTCTTGCAATTAGAATATAATTCTATTTAAAAATTATATATAAAATATTATAAATCAATATAATAACTATTCGAAAAGTTTTAACCGAATTTAACAAAAAATTTTTGGCATAGTCGAATGGATGGTACATTTTTGCACTCGAAAGTTGTTTTTTACACAATGGAAATCACTATTATAAATATTTAAAATATATGATTATGACTAAAAAAATAGTTGATCGACTTCAGAATGAAGCAAAAGAATTTCTTACTGGGAAGAAATTAGTATTAAAGGGCGTAACTATCTTACCAAAAGAGATAGAAGTGTATTACTACAACGAAAAAGAAGGGTTTACGGATGAATCTGTTCATAAAAATGAATTGCAACAGAAAAACAAGAATCATTTTTATGTACATAGATGGGGATTAAAACAAACAGATCCATATAAAGGGGGAAATCGTCCTGGATTAGATTTTGTACTCAGTGATGAAGAGAACATTTTTTATTCATATTTGATAAGAAGTGCAGTAATTAATGGTGGGGAACCTGTTATCGGACCCAATAAAGTATTGAAGAAGATTATAGAAATTAGCGGACTAGAACCAGTGGACATAGAAAAAGCGAAGGTGGATTTAATATCTGACAATAAACTTGATAATGTCTTATTTTCAGAGAGAATCAATCTTGGCGAAAATGCAAAAGATTACATTAGTTATAAGTTAAGAGCTGTACTATGCGATGAATATTACAGGGAAAGTAAATACCCTGCTAAAGAAAAAATGATTGTGAATTTTCTCTCAGAAAAAATAAGTTTGGGAGAAGTTTCTAAAGAAGAGGCTATTGTATACGCTAAAGAGAAACTAGGGTATACTCCAAAAGAAATAAAAGAGAAATATAAATAAAAATATCGTATGATCACCGACCCACAAACCACCACCGTCTATTTCTCCGACCTTCTTCCTAAGAAGTGCCCTACGCTCTATCAGAGCCTAGACACTATCCTGAGGGAGAAGAAAGTGAAGCACCACCTATTGTCCAACACACGGGACATCTGGTGCCGCGACTACATGCCTATCCAGACGGATGAGAAACGATTCGTGTATTATAAATACAACCCCGACTATTTGCAGAAGCCTCATCTTAAGCGAACGATTTCCGATGTGATGCAGATGGGCGATGTGGATTGTCTGCGGCAAGTTGAAATGGTAAAATTGAACTTGGTGGTTGACGGAGGCAATGTAGTGAAGTGTGGTGACAAAATCGTGATGACAGAAAAGGTCTTTTTCGAGAACAAGGATAAATCGAGGGAGGAAGTCCGACGATTACTTGAAGAGGCTTTCCTTTGTGATGTCGTTTTCTTGCCATGGGATAAAGAAGAAATATACGGCCATAGCGACGGTATTATTCACTATGCGGGAGGCAACCGTGTGCTGATGACCAACTATGCAGATTCCGACGCTGGCATGGCTCGAAAGTTTACGGAAATTTTAGACAAACATTTTGAGGTCATTCATCTGAAATACAATGTGAAATGCAAACATGCACGCAGTTGGTCGTATGTCAATTACTTGCAGATTGGTGATTTGGTGCTTGTCCCTCAGTTAGACATCCCTGAAGACGAGCAGGCGTTGCAACAGATAGCTAGTGCATTGCCACAATGCGAAGTGATTGGCGTACAGGCATTAGAGGCTGTACGAAAGGGTGGTGCGCTCAACTGCATATCGTGGAAT
>JBGUIU010000102.1:0-23912 GCA_045113275.1 Paludibacteraceae bacterium | reverse complement strand
ACCTATACCCACATTGTTCAACACACGTGTGCGAACACTCAACGTCTGAATCATCGGATGGTCTTCTACGCCCATCCACTGAAACTTTCCTGTCGCCATCAAGTGCGTACAACGCTCAGCACCCGCTACTGCCGGATTCACCAAATAATAATTGAAATGGTATTGATCGCACACTATCTCTTCTTGAGCATTTGCTTGGCAAAGACACAAACAAGAAATAAACGCTATACCTAATTTCTTCAAATTCTTCATTACAGATCTTCTTTACTCCGTTAATACAAAATTAACCTATCATACCTACATCCTCACTGAAAAAAAGAGAACTGTTATGCAAATATATATTAATCTTCCAAGAATCTAGCACTTTTATTTGAAGTTTTTCCAATTCTGTAAGATAGCATTAACTCTATTGACTTTCCAGAAGCTGCATTAGACACTTCACCAAATGCATAATCAAAGGCAAAACCTATACGGAATTTCTTGTATTCCATACCGACATTGATATTGATATCATTAGAAGAGAAGTTATCTTGTCCATTCAAGTCAGGACGATATGTAAGACCCCACCATACAACACGTTTGTAGAACATCATAAGATTTAACTCTGCACGGTTAGTGTGATTACGATGATAATAAACCAAAGCAGGTGCAATATCTAACTTCTCAGATGGAGAAAGCAAGAATCTAGCATACCAATTGAATTGGCGACCTGGAACTGAAGTAGAAACCATTTCCTCATTATTCAACAAGTGCATAACAGATGCACCGAACATAAACTTAGGCATGGCCAACTCAAAACCGAAATCAGCATCTGGTTTTACAACAGATAACTTATCACCAAAATTCAATGTTACCTCATTCAATTCCTCAGGATCCAAATAAATATGTTTTGCAGGATCCAAATAGTGGTGTAAAACACCAGCAGACAAACCGAATGACATCAAGATACTTTCGTTCAAGTTCAAATGATAAGCATATGCAGCTTTGACATTTAATGTACGACTAGCAATACCTAAGTCATCATACGTAGCAGTAAAACCGATACCAGAACGCACCTTTTCAAAATAGTTGGTGATATTTAACACACCAGACTTAGGAGAATTCTCTGTAGCCATCCACTGCCAACGGCCAATCAAGAAGATATCGACATCATCTGTATTACCAGTTGCAGAAGGGTTCATATTAACCCTTGAGAAAAATTGTTGCGACAGCATCAAGTCACGCTGAGCGAATAACGAAACGCTTAAGAATAGTGCAACGATGGAAAATATATATCTCTTCATATTATTACAATTCTAAATTATTCATCCAATATTTTTATATCTACACGTCTGTTCTGCTCATGCTCAGGCTCTGTTTGTGCATTTGGAATAACCGGATCAGAGAAACTTCTTCCGACTGCCTCCAGATCTTCCGGACTCATACCTCTTTCAATCAACAAAGAACGAACATATTTCGCACGTTTATCAGACAATTTCAAGTTATATTCATAAGAACCACGGGAGTCGGTATGTCCACTGACCTCAAATTTAACACCTGGGAATTCCTTCATGGCACTTACCAACTCGTCTAGCTGTACCAAATACTCAGGTAACATGACTGACTCGTTGAAATTAAAGAAGAATAGCACCCAGTGGAATCCCTTAGGCTCTGTTAACGCCGCCATTGGAGTCAAATCAAAGTCAGGCTCTGCATGGAAAGGCTGAGGAACATAAATATCATCTCTACCCTTACCTCCTGCACGATTTGACATCAACATAACCAACTTCTTATTTCCGATAAAGTTATAATCATTTGCACTAGAATTATACGTTGAATCCATCGAAACAGGTTTTGTCCAAACCTTACGAGTAATCTTTACTGAATCGTTAAGTGTTGTATCCCAAACAGAGAACTCCATTGGACGGTAATGAGATACATACAAATCCAATCCTCCGAAACCGCCAGGTCTGTCTGATGTTAGATACATCGTAGTATCGCCAACAATAAATGCATAATCTTCACGTGATGGACCATTCAGTCTCTCAACGCTATCACTTGCATTAACTGGCATCTTCCAATCGTAATTAGACTTGTCACTCTTATCTCTTTCTATATACCAGATATCCTTACCACCATAAGATTTCTTAGGGAAATCTCCTGTGAAATAAATCTTATTTCCACCTTCAGCAATTGTTGGATTATAGAAACCTGAAACTCTATTGTATCGATAAGTCCACTGTCCCATTACAGTTGATGAACCACGTACATCTTTTCTTAATTTTTCAAGTCCTTCTATATTCATCAACTTAGGTTGAGAAAAAGTATTTCCTTGCAACTGTGCTTCATACAAATCTGAGTTGCCTAACTCGTCTATACGAGCAAAATAAATTGTACGACGACGAGGATCATAAGCAAATGTACCCCAAATTCCTAGTCCACACAACTCTTGACACACTTCGACTTTTTCCAAATCGTTCGAATTTCCAATCACAGCGCTATACGCTGTATCACCGACGAAAAAGACTACTTTACCATCCTTATAAAAGGACATAGGTCTCTCCTGTTGTGCTGAACTCACTTGAGAAGATGTGAGTTCATAACCTTCTCGATACTCTTCATGAATAGCAAATAAGCTCTCTCCACAAAGTGAAATCAAACATAAGAGCAATAAACGTTTCATTCTTAATAACATAACCCAAATGTATAATTAATCTATTTTTATTATTTCAACAGTACCTTTATATACAGATCCATCTTTTAATTGAATATTACAATAGTAAATGCCTGGATCTGCCATAACATTTCCTTTTGTTCCATCCCATCCATTATCACCTTCGAACACTTTATGTCCATATCTATCAAATATCATCAAGTAATATCCTTCCATGAACACGTCATTACGTCCGTCTTTATGGTGTGGTGTGAATGCTGTCGGAATCTTAACATCAATTTCAAGGGCTGAATAGGATGAAGGACAATATCCATCCGAAACATATACCTTATATTCTGATGATGATCTTGGTAAATAATCATTCAAAACATTTTCTTGTGTTACTGCAATCGTATTATCATTTACTTTCCATTCATAAACGATAGGTTTACCTTGCAATACTTGTGCCTCAAAGTTCAATCTACCACCAATGACAACCTCATCCTGAGAAGCTACAAGCTGTACTCTTGGAGGATCATACACAGTAATTGGTCCTACCAAGTATGACACATCTGGACAAACCATATCTACAGCCGTAATTTGATAATAGACCTCTCCAGGGAACATTGGGCTATCATTCATTGTATTAATGTATGAAGCTACTCCTATAGGAGAGAGAGGATCAATGGATAATCCTAACCATGAATAAGCGACTGGACTTCCTTGGAATACGTTAGTCGTCATGTGAACCGTATCACCAAGACATATATTATAATCCTCTTCAGGTAATGTCACATTAAACACCATCGGTGTATGAACATCAATCGCTACTCCTCCATTTACATCATACGTAACGGGACATACACCATCATACACATAAACAATATATTGATTAACCGTCTGCGATGGAGCTAATTCCCAAGTATATGACATTTCCTTCGTATCAACCTGACTTAGCAAAGTGCCATTATATCGATCATACAACTCATAACGGACTGGTTCTCCACTCCATGAGCTGGCAGTAAGCACAACTGGAACGCTTTCCGGAGACTCACAAAATACAGCTGACGATGATGCCAATGTAACCATAATCGGTTGGTTCACCTTTATCGTAACTGTATCCGACTGCAAAGGTGGAAATTTTTCCGTTCCGTAACAAATTCCATCCGAAATATTCGCAAAAAATTTATCATATCCTGGCACATAAGAAGGAGAAACGTATGGCGAACTTAAATATCCGACAGATCCGATATTCGATTCTGCCATCTGCCATGAATACATCTTCAAGAAATTCTGAGCCTCTGCTGGTTCAAATGTAGCCAAAGATATTACCGCTGACTCATATTGACATACATTGTATTTAGAAGCCTCAATATGTACCTTATATGGTGTTTGAATTATCACAGGATCTGCATGAGCCGTAACCGGACCACAAGCTCCATTATCACTTACAATCAATGCATAATTAACAACTGAACCTGGCACAAATCCTTTATATGAATTCATCTCATCAACACAATACGTGTTGTTAAACGGATTTTTCAGACTATATAATGAATCATTAAACGCACTAACGAATTGATATTTATACGATACATACGGGTCTTCAGACTGAGAGTTTGCTCCAATCAATACTACCTGATCATCCTTCGAACATGCAAATCTCTTATCTGTAGTTAATGTTACAGTATATGGTGTATTGATATCTACCACTGTTGATGCATTAGCTGGATCTGATGCTGACACACAAATACCATCTGATGCTGATACACTAAATGAAATATTGTCACCTGGTTGCAACCATCCCTCTAAATTACTAATCTCCAAAGAAGGTTCTGTCGTAACATACGACAAACTCTTATCATTTCCAGTCCTTGTCCAATAGAAATGATCAATATGATGAATAGCATCTGCTGGAGTAACGATTGCAGACAACTCTACTTTAGTACCCTCCTGATTACATATCTTATAAGATGATGAGTTCAAACTTAAAGTAAACGGAACATTCACATCAAACGTTAACGGTTTTTCCGATTCGGTTGACAAACAGATACCATCATCTGCAATCACATATACCTTAAATGAATTTCCTGGAGTGAACAATGAAGGGAATTGAGCACTAGACAACTCCGTGGTTGTTCCAGCCGAACCAGCATCCTTCATCAAAAATTCGTTGTTTAACGTATCTACTACATACCATCTGTATCTATTAATAAACTTTCTAGATGACTCAGGTGTTACAACCGTACTGATCGTTGCCTTATCCGTAGAACATACTTTATTTATATCACTAGCTAATCCCAATGAGTATTTAATTCCAATCTTAGAAGTAAACTCATGTTCAACCGTTGGACATATTCCATCCGAAGTAGATAACTTGAATGTACCTCTCATACTCTTTGGCACTACATAATCATATGTCAACCCTGTTCCTGGCAATGTGTCGCCATCCAATGTCCACACATATGATCTAATATGATTCACCGCATTGGCAGAATCAATAGTGGCAACAATCTTGAATACATTAGCATCTTCGGTCAAACATGAATCAGGACGATTGAACTGCCAGTCATAACCATTATATTTTACAACAATCTGATTTGACTCGTTCTCACTCTTACATGTTGAATCATAGACTGACAACATATAAGAAGCCGTATTACCTGATTTAAATATAGATGGATAAGTAGCATTATCAAGTGTGACAGTAAAGGTGTCTTTTAATTCTGTCAACTCTTTCAATTTACTACCATTCATATACAAATCCAACTTGTTAATACTCAACAAAGCAGTTGCTGGCGAAATGACAATTTCCAAGTCATGTGCTTTCTTGTCCAACAAACAAACTGTATTAACAGAACTCATATGCAAAGAGAATCCACCTTCACGAATCTCGATACTCAATTCTGATTGATTAATATCATGCGTAATTGTTTCACATACATCTGTTGTGGTTGCAGATATGTATGCTGACAACTCATCAGCTCTGATTTGATCTCTTGTTGAATTCAACAAGTCTGCATTCGTAAATGACAACTTACTTTTTGCTGTAACCGTATCCAATATACTTCCATCTGAGAATATGATATGCCAACTATAAGATGTAATCTTCTCATCAATCTTAGCAGCTTCTGCAGCACCCATGGCAGGATCTACATATGCTTCTAATGTCAGAATGTTAGCATCCAAACTTAAATCACTCTTCGAAACGCAGACTGGATCCTTACTTGATCTAATCTTCATCGTATAGTGACCATTATGAATCGTATATGGAACCTCTATACTATTTTGTAAGAAGCAATACTTATCATCTACATTAACAGGATTAATTTTAACAACACCCTGCAAATAGGAATAATTAGAGAGATTTTCTGGTTCAAATGTTTGTGTAGAATCATCTATCACAGTAACCTTACCAGGAAGTGATGACCAATCGAACACTAAAGATGGCTCCGAATAATTACGAATCACCTTTACTGTAGCTGTATTACAATCAACCACGCTCTGAGCTTCTGCCTGAATGTTCAAATTCATCTTCGCATGAGTTACAATATTTTGATAGAACTCACATTCTCCTTCATCCTCTGCTTTAAATATCAAAGAATCAAATTGTGCAAAGGCGAAGACACCTAACTGAGTACCATCAGAAGCGGTAACAGAGAAACTATCTCCTTCCAATACTACCAGTTTCAAACTATCTTTAGATATACCTTTTACATCTTTACTAAACAATAACGTACTATCAGCAGCCAACCAAGACATCTTCCATTCATGCTCTGGATTAATCAACAGACGTTCTCCTGGGATTATCACCACTTCTCCAGGAATGTTACAGAACGCAACAGAGTCTCTTGGTGCCATTTCACCTCCATAGGTGTTTCGTATTGTTATATCCGTTGTTGCCTGATGGAAAGTAAACTCACACTCAGACAAACTACTCATCAATCCATCTGCCACCTTACGGGCGATTTCCGCATCATCTGATACAATCACACGATAGTTCAATGCGCCAGCGAATGTAGCATCATTGGTAGAAACTGTCGTTGTATCAATTTTCATCAAAGCTGGATTACTAGCATAATCATTCAAATCGGTCCAAACTGTATCTGATCCAGTCGCTTTTTGATATTGGAAGATATACAATGGATTTTGAATATATGAACTTGTTTGGAAAGCATGTAAGGTAACCTCTTCTCCGGAGCAAGAAACAACTTCTGACTCTAATGTATCACCATTTAAGATCGCTTTCAATTTAGCTTTCGGAATACAAACGGAGAATGTGATATCATCCAACAACATATCATTTCCATCTCCAGGTTCACCATTATTATATATTACAACCCATACATCTTGTACCTTCTCATCCAAATGAATGAACTCATCCAAACGTGTCCATGAATCCAATCCTGCAGCAACATCTCCAGAAGAGATGCTAGCCAACACATTAGAATCAGTAGATGAAGGTAATGTACGTGCACTTTCATTAAATTCTTTCAACAAGCAAATAGTCAAGTTCACTGCATTTTTATATTCGCCAGCTTCAATATTAGTAGCATTACGAACACTCATACCGAAGTTGAAACGGTCTGCAGGACAACTCAATGATGCCTTCTGTGCATAGATAGCCGCCTTTGATATATTCGTCTGTCCAGCATTTACGAACAACATTGCTCCATTCTTATTTCCTGTATAATCAGAACATGCAATAAAGTCTTTATGATTCTTATTGTGGTCACATGAATCTGGAGAGCGAACGATTGCATAATATCCATCCTGCAAACGCAATGATGCATCTTCAATCCATGTATCAGCTTCATATTGACTCAACATAGGGTTCTCAGTCATATATAAGTGACCGTCGGTACCCACAAACTGGTTAGCTCCATTTCCATCTACATTGACAAACTTCGTAGCTGTAACAACATAACCGTTAGGATCTGGAGAAACATAGCTTCTAATTGAGAAATCATTATTCTGTGTAACATCCACAGACATTACATCTCCGCCACTTGCACGAGCAGAGAAATAAGCTCCGTCAGCATCATAATCACCTGATGTCAACACATCTCCTGTTCTATTTAATCTGACAGATGTTAAGTGATCTACTTTGACAGATGATTGATAGATTTTTCCTTCTGTCACATAAACATCATCCGACATAAAGAAACCGAATGTTTCATAGAACAATGTCTTCGTTTCCAATCCATCACAGTACTCTTGACTAGAGCAATCTGGCTTTGGATAATAGATTGTATCAGAAAGGCCTTCGAAATCAACACGATAATAATAATCATCATCCATCCAAACTGGCAATCTATATGTATTAGCTCTTCTCAACAATGTCCAGTTTTCCTTATCTTTAGACACATACCATTGGAAGGCTTCGCTATTAATGTCATTCAACACAGCTGTTCCTGATGCTATCAAAATATTGGTATCTTGCAAACAAGATCCAAGAGGAAATTCTGAAGCAATAAAGAATGAACAATCATGAGACTCAACTTCCACCTCACCTACATAATAATTATCTGCATATAAGCTATATGTTGTTGTCTCTGTTGGTTTCACATTTACCTGAGGTTCTGAAGTAACCGCAACTACAGTAGAACGGTCTCTCCAAGTATATACAGTTGCTTTGTCAAAATTAGTTGACAAGAGATCTGAACCACCCTGACACGCATATCCTTTCTTTGCAGTAACTTTGTATCCACATTCTGACATTGGTTTTACCACTATCTTTGTAGATCCCACCTTTAATTTATCTGCATAAAGAGAGAACTCATAAGTTCCTGACGTCTGCGGTGTTACAGTCAACTCAGCTGTTGTACTTTCTCCGTAATCATTTCCTTTATCATCTTTCCATTGATAAGATTTACCACTTGTATAAGAGGAGGATAATGTCACTGATTCACTCAAACAGATAGAAGTAGCAGAGTTTGTGATAAAATAGCCACAATTCTCCAATGTAGGAGAAATGCTCTGAGTATTAATATATTGTGTTCCACCCGTTTTTGATGTCACCTTAGTCACAAACATTAAAGGCGTCACATCATCTATAATGTATGTAATGCCTATTTTATTCTTATTTTCCTGAAGCCATAATGTATCTCCTGCGGATTGTACAATACCCCACTCCAGATTGTATGTTGACAAATCTACATCTACTGCCCATAACTCCGCTTCAGCGCCTCTACACACCGACCGGCTTGAATAAGCAATAGCACCTGTAAATCCATCATCAAGAACTACAATAGTTTCTATTTCTTCATCATAATATGCACAAAACTTTCCTGAAATATACTCATTCGTCTGTATTTGATTTCTATATACTTGATTGAAGCTCCTTGTCCTTGAAAAATCAGCCTTATCATCAAACGTAACACCTTCGAATAAAATGGTTCCGTTAAATCCATCTGTTGTGATTACAACGTAATTACCCAAAACTTCCAATGTAGGATCACTTCCATTCCACCTCTCTCCTCTACTACATGTCATAGCAGAGTATGCAGCAAAAACATTTAGGAAAAGAATAGAAATGAACGACATAAGTCTTGTCATCCAATCACATCCCTTATAAAATTTTGTGTCTTTCATAACTATTTTCTCTTGTTCTTCTTCGAATATTAAAACATTCAACAATTTATAATACAAGTATACCTCGCACAAAAAGGCGAACAAATATAAGAAAACAAAACAAGAATATGAAAAATATATTAAAAAAATATAAAAAAAAACGATTGTTTAAGTGTAAGTTGATTTCAAAAACAAAAAATTAACTGCTAAATTTTCGTTCCCATAATCATCTTTTATACCTCTAATAATCAAAACGATTGCATCGTGTAAAGTTTTGAATATAAGCCTTTACATTTCAACAAATCATCATGTTTTCCTTGTTCTACGATTTCGCCATCCTGTAACACACATATAGTATCTGCATTCTTGATGGTGGATAATCGATGTGCGATAACAATGGTGGTTCTTGTTTTCATCAAATGTTCTAATGCCTCTTGTACTAATTTTTCTGATTCGGTATCTAAGGCGGAAGTGGCCTCATCTAATATTAAGATTGGAGGATTTTTCAATATCGCACGAGCGATACTTAACCGTTGACGTTGTCCACCCGACAAACGGCCTCCTCTATCGCCAATATTCGTTTGATAGCCGTCCTCCATAGCCATAATAAACTCATGGGCATTCGCTATTTTGGCCGCTTCAATCACCTGTTCTTCTGTCGCATTCTCAACGCCAAAAGTTATATTATTAAACACCGTATCATTGAACAGAATCGCTTCTTGATTCACATTTCCCATATATGAACGCAAATCGAACAACGTCATCGATTTAACATTCACGCCATCAATAAGAATTTCTCCTTCATCCACATCATAGAAGCGAGGGAGCAAATCAACCATGGTAGATTTTCCAGAACCTGACTGTCCGACCAACGCTACCATTTCACCCTTCTTGATCGTTAGATTTATGTGTCTCAACACCCAATCATCTTGGTACTTAAATGACACATCGTTGTATTGTATTTTGTCTGAGAATGGTGTAGGCACAACAGGATTTTTCACCTCTTTCAATGGATTCACAGCAGCCAACACCATGTCAATTCGATCAAGTGATGCTTTACCTTTTTGTATGCTATACATCGCTTTCGAAAGCTCCTTGGCAGGATTAATAATACTATAAAAGATAACCAGATAGTATATGAACTCTGCAGCAGACAATGAACTATTGTCGTTCAAGATAAGCATACCGCCGAAAAATAAGACAACAGCGATCGTCGTAGTTCCTAAAAATTCACTCATCGGGTGAGCCAACATATATCGGCGATTCACCTTCGTAGTTGTATTTTTTAGTTTTTCATTCAACGATGAGAAATTTCGGATGACAGATTTTTCCGCATTAAATGCTTTTATTACTCTTAAGCCTCCTAATGTCTCCTCAATCTGAGATAACAATTGTCCTGACTGTTCCTGTGCCTCTTTTGATTTCTTCTTCAACGACTTACCTACTTTGCCCATTATAAATCCAGCGATTGGGAGTACCGCCAAAACAAACAACGTCAGCTTCCAACTTAAGACTAATAGGATGAACAGATAGATAAGTATCATTATAGGATTCTTTGACAGAAGTTCGATTGAGCTCATAATTGAAGCCTCAACCTCATTGACATCATTCATCATACGAGCCATGATGTCGCCCTTCTTCTGTTTGCCAAAGAAAGCCAGATTTAAATCAACCACCTTCGTATAGAGTTGATTGCGCATATCACGTACCAACCCTGTACGAAGAGGTATAATAAAATAGCTTGCTAAATATGCAACCCCTGTTTTTAGGAATGTTGTTACGATTAAGAATATCGCAAGCAACATCAACGTATTCAACGCTCCATTGTTTTCAATATAATTTGAAACCCAACAATATGCATTATTTTTAATCACATCGACATCCCATTTAAAATCCATGTAAACATACGATGCGCTTTTTGTCTTAAAAAGGATTTCAAGAATAGGAACGATCAACGCAAACGAAAAAATGCTAAATACTGTCGAGAGAATATTGCAAACAATATTCAACAACACATTTTTTTTATACGGACCGACGAAGCGTCGAATAAGCTTTACAAACTGAGGTTCCAAAACTTTCATCACCAAAATATTACATTCCTGTGTAATTATGAGGAGTAATTGCTCTCAACTCAGCTTTAACAGACTCACTTACATTCAGTTTTTCAATAAAATCTTTAATTGATTTTTCTGTAATACCTTCATTGGTACGCGTCAATGCTTTCAAGGTCTCATACGGATTTGGATAACCTTCTCGACGTAAAATAGTCTGAATACCTTCAGCAACGACAGCCCAGCATTTATCTAGATCAGCATACAATGCCTTTTCGTTCAATAACAACTTGCCGATTCCCTTCAACGAACTTTGGATAGCGATAATCGTATGAGCAAAAGGAACGCCAACGTTTCTCAACACAGTAGAATCTGTCAAATCTCTCTGCAAGCGTGATATTGGCAACTTCGTAGATAGATGTTGTAGAATCGCATTAGCCATTCCTAAATTTCCTTCCGCATTTTCAAAATCAATCGGATTTACCTTGTGAGGCATAGCCGATGATCCAACCTCTCCTGCTTTAATCTTTTGTTTGAAATATTCCATGGAGATATATTGCCAGAAATCTCTGTTCATATCTATCATGATTGTGTTGATTCGCTTTAAGCAATCGAAGATAGCACCTAAGTTATCGTAATTAGAGATTTGCGTCGTCCATTGCTCACGTTGCAAACCTAAGATATCATTAACAAAATGATTTCCAAATGCTTTCCAATCGTTTGCAGGATAAGCCACATGATGAGCATTGAAATTACCTGTAGCGCCACCAAATTTTGCAGAAATTGGCAATTGCTTCAATTGGTCTAGTTGTGTCTGCAAACGACTAACAAATACCATTATTTCTTTTCCTAAGCGGGTTGGAGAAGCTGGCTGACCATGTGTTTTTGCCAACATAGCCACATCTTTCCACTCTTCTGCGCGAACAGCCAACTCGGAAATCAACTTTTCCAAATTAGGACAATAGACATCTTTCAACGCCTCTTTTACCGAATAAGGTACCGATGTGTTATTTATGTCTTGAGAAGTCAACCCGAAATGTATAAACTCCTTAAACTCCTGAAGATTCAATCCATCAAATTTTTCTTTCAAGAAATACTCAACAGCTTTTACATCATGATTAGTAATCTTCTCTATATCCTTAATTTTCTGAGCATCCTCTATTGAAAAGTTTTTGTATATGTTTCTAAGATTTTCAAATTTAGAACCATCAAATCCCTTCAAATTTGGAAGTGGCAATTCACAAAGGGCAATAAAATATTCCACTTCTACCAATACTCTATAACGAATAAGAGCGAACTCTGAAAAATAATCAGAAAGCACTTCCGATTTGCCTCTATATCTTCCATCTACGGGAGAAACGGCTGTTAATGCATTCAATTCCATAGAAAAATTATTTAATGAATCGCAAAGTTAGCAAATTATTATGAATTTTGAACGATGAATATGAAATTATAGTATCTCACATCATGGGAATCATATGTTAAACTTCCGCAACACACAGCGTTTTTATCAGCCTCAACTATTTTTTTGCAACACTAGCTGGCGTATTATTGGTTGAGCAACCACACTTATCTTCTGTTATATCTGTCTTTGTAAATTTAATTCCCATTATAGGACCAAACATAACCAGTTGAGCAATGTCTGCTTCGTTCTTCCACATATAACTGACATTACTATCTCCCTGTTTTTTGAGTGAGGATTTTCTGAAATCAACTTTCCAACATGTGTACAAAGGCTCATTCCCTATTCCATCGCGTACTAATATGGTTAAATCGGATGTTTTATCTTTATTTCTATGAATCAAAGCCTCAGCATTATCTTGAAGGAAAATAGAGCATACTCTCTGTTCGTCATCCAAAAATGTCGTTTTCTCTTTAAATCCTTTGATAATCAAAGATTTCTCAACTTCAGCGGTTTTCTCAATCGGGAATGTTAATGTATAGAATTCTGTTGTGTTTGATGTACCCACAAGAACATTTACAGCTTTCCCACTGGTTGATTTCGCAATGTAAGCCTCGAGCTTTTCCTCATCAGTATTTTTGTATTCGACATCTGCGCTACCATACATATATACATCTTCATCCGCATTTCCATTAACATTCATTTCATAGTCTGTCTTGAATGTATAGATGTTTTTTTTATTACTAGGAACGTTACATGATCCATTATAACTTTTTGCTACATTCATTTTGTCGGTAAGTAAATAAACGGTAAGTTCATGATAAAAAAGAAACGTGTTATTCTCATGTTCATTTTGCTTTTTATTCACTACAAATCTAACGTTTATCACACTAAATCACGAAACATTATACATTATTTATATGGACAACACGAAGTAAATTTCAGAACCCATCATTCCACATATACAAAGGGGCATTCATCTGTCATACTCATTACCATGTTTTTCTTTCCATTCCCGAATCGATTGTTCATACTTTTTTACTTTCTTCGTGCTTTTATTCTTTCGAAACCATTCTGACACTTGAATCTTTTGAGGAATCTCTTTCCCTCTGTCTATCAGTTTCTTCCCCTTGCCATCTTTCACTAAAACCACGTCATCGTATAAATTATGTTCTGCCCCGAATGTCCGAACAACAAGAGAATCATCTGATACGGAAATCTGTTGATAGAAGCGATCGTCAGTGCCCCATTTATCGACATCTCCATAGAAATTCATCGCATAATCTTTTCGAGAACAATAGGACACAACATACAACGGAGAACACACCTCCCCACTTTCTGTCAGTTCCACACTACTTCTTGCATATGCATGCTCATGTCCTTGTAACACCAAGTCCACCCCAGCCTCTTTTACAACTCCATCAAAATAGGCTCTAACACCTAAATTATTAGTTGCTCCTTTTATGGAATGAAGTGGATGATGCAACACAACAATCTTCCATCGTTCCTTACACTCAGCCAACTCTCTTTTCAACCAATCTCGTTGTTCTCCCAAGTTCCAAATATCCCTGTTAGAATCTAATAAGAAGAAACGGGCGTTCCCCTTAGCAAAAGAGAATAAAGCATTGTCTGATTCATCCTCCACCTCGTAATAAGGGAATGTAAGGGTAAACCTTCTTTCCAGCTTACGAGATAACCCCTTCAGATATTCATGATTACCAGGCACGCACACAATCGGATATCGAGTGGCAAAGGTATCCAACGAACGGAAGACGAGATCCCAATAACAATCCATCGGACGTTCTATCAAGTCGCCACCAAACAACAAAAAAGATGTGTTTCGATTACGTTCCATAATAGATGGAAGCAAGGTATCGAAGCCCCCATCCAGCTCATCTTGCACATCTCCCATGTAGAGAAACGAGTAGTGATGAGCAGTATCCATTTCAAAGCTACACCAATCCGTCGTATCTTGCGAAGAGCGTATTCTATACATATATACATCACCCATTCGCAAATCTTTCAACAAGACGTGATAGAAAGCACCCACACCAGCTCTGGATTGATAAATAGTCGGTGTTGACTCAATCGTCAGGGTGTCGGATGGTGTTGAGAGAGAGTAGTAATCCACATATTCCACAGTGGTCTTTTCATCCCCTTCCAGGCGTGCGGAGTCTTGCCAACTGATATAGCGAGAATCTGGATCAGCACCCATTGTGAGGAGCACACGTTGCACTTGA
This sequence comes from Paludibacteraceae bacterium, assembly GCA_045113275.1. GTDB lineage: Bacteria > Bacteroidota > Bacteroidia > Bacteroidales > Paludibacteraceae > UBA1181. Next base: position 9,014 of record JBGUIU010000102.1, on the reverse strand, counting down.
TTGGAAATGGTATAAGAGGGTTCCGGTATATTACCGAACCAAACATTCCAACGAGAGCACACCCATACGATCAGTACAATGAGCAGTATGAGAGGAAGGATGACCTTAAAGATATAGGGTCTGCGTATTTTTGTCATCGACTAATAGCCCAATATTTTTAACATAGATTTAAAGCTCTGTTCTTTTGCGAACAACTTAGTATAGTATTCACCGTTTTCATCCAAATCAATTACAACCATCTTAGGCGCAGGTAACAAACAGTGTTGAATACCACCATATCCACTCAATGCCTCTTGGTAAGCTCCCATGTGGAAGAATCCAATGAATTGATCTCTTCCTTGTTGCATCTTAGGCAAGAAGATTGCATTGGAATGAACCTCTGCATTATAAAAATCTTCACTATCACATGTCAATCCTCCTAGATGGACACGCTCATACTCCTGATCCCAGTTGTTGATTGCCAAGAACGGGAATCGCTGATTCAATGCCCAAGTATCCGGCATGGTATTGATGAATGAGCTATCAATCATATTCCACAACTCACGATCATTCTGTTGTTTTTGATTGACTATAGAATATAGCATTGCACCACTTTCACCAACTGTGTATGAACCAAATTCTGTAAAGATATGAGGTTCAGGCACTCCAGCCTGTGTACATGCGTTCTTTATCTGAGCAACAATCTCCTCGGCCATATACTCATAATCATACGAGAAATCCATATGAGATTGGAATGGGAATCCACCACCAATATTCAAGCAATCCAATTCCGGACAAATCTTCTTCAATTCACAATACAGATTGATGCCTTTGTTTAACTCATTCCAATAATAAGAGGTATCCTTAATACCTGTATTTACGAAGAAATGAAGCATTTTCAATTTTACTTGCTTGTTTTTTTGAATCTTCTCTTTATAAAAAGGTATAATATCAGTGAAGCGAATACCTAGTCGTGAAGTATAAAAATCAAACTTAGGTTCTTCCTCTGTTGCAATTCGGATTCCGACATTAACATTCTGATCAAAGTTATCAAGTAACATTTCTAATTCATCCTTGTTATCCAGCACAGGTATAACATTCGTAAAACCACGGCGAATCAAAGATTGAATATTCTCTATGTACTGTGGTATTTTATATCCATTACATATTACAAATCGATTAGGATCCAGATGACCTGATTCTTGCAAACACTCCAATAAGTTTACGTCATACGCTGAAGATATTTCCACATTCACATCATGCTTCAACACCTCCTCCATGACAAAAGAGAAATGAGAACTCTTGGTACAAAAGCAGTAATTATAATCTCCTTGATAATCTACTTTTGCCATAGCCACATTAAACAAACGACGCGCACGTTGTATGTTCTGCGCTATCTTAGGTAAATAGGAGATACGCAAAGGCGTTCCATACTGCTTAATTATATCCATCAAAGGGACATTAAACCAATACAGATCATTGTTCACAACACTAAATTCCTCATTAGGAAACTCAAATGATTGTTCAATCAAATCGACATACTTATTTTTCATGCTCAAAAATTAAGTAAATTAATCAAAATCCTTTTAACCTATTTTATACCATCCGAATGACTTAGATACAAAAAAAATTTGCAATCCGAGTGATTCGGATTGCAAATTTATATATAAATAACTGAATATAGTATAATTTTTTTTACATATTCATACCACCGCAGCAATGAATTACTTGTCCAGAAACATAAGATGACAAATCAGATGCCAAGAACAAAGCCACATTAGCCACATCCTCTGGTGTTCCACCTCTTCTCAATGGAATTGTTGCCTCCCATTGTTTACGAACTTCTTCAGAAAGTTGCGCTGTCATATCTGTAATAATAAATCCAGGAGCAATACAATTCGCACGGATTCCACGAGATCCTATCTCTTTTGCAATTGACTTCGTCAAACCAATCATACCTGCTTTAGAAGCAGAGTAGTTACATTGTCCTGCATTACCTGATACACCTACAACCGAGCTCATGCTGATGATACTTCCCGCACGTTGTCTCATCATAACAGGAGTAACAGCATGAATAAAATTGAATGCTGATTTCAAGTTAACATTCAAAACAGCATCCCATTGTGATTCTGACATACGCATCATCAATCCATCCTTAGTGATTCCGGCATTGTTAACGAGAATATCAATCGAACCAAACTCTTTCGATATTTCAGCGACAACATTATGTGTCTGCTCAAAATCAGCCGCATTCGAAGCATATCCTTTTACCTTAACACCCAATGCAGCAATCTCTTTTTCAGTTGCCTGAGCTATTTCTCCAATCTCCAAATCAGTAAAGGCTATATTAGCACCTTCTTTCGCAAATTTTATTGCAATTGCCTTTCCGATACCCCTTGCAGCACCTGTTATTAAGGCCGTCTTACCTGTTAGTAGTCCCATAGAATAAATTAAGTATTTAAGTTAATATTTTTTGCAAAGATAAAAAAGAGATTTAAGATTTGACATCCTAAACGATAAGTTTTGTCGCTCAACCCGAATAATTTTATGTCCGATGTGCCACATCGTGACATTTTGTCAGCCATATCTGTCTTAAATTACAGACAATTGTGTCACAAATCCCCTATTTCGTGTTTTGGCACAATTTATGATGTAATGTATGTGGTTGAGCAAAAGTGCAAAACCCTATTTATTAATATGTATAAGAAAGAAACAATAATAAAAACAATTAAATTTTAACCAATATGAATATTAAACCATTAGCAGACAGAGTTTTAGTAAAACCAGCTGCTGCAGAATCAAAAACTGCAAGTGGAATCATTATTCCAGATTCAGCAAAAGAGAAACCGTTAAAAGGCGAAGTTATAGCAATCGGAAACGGTACAAAAGATGAAGAAATGGTAGTCAAAGCAGGCGACACCGTTCTATATGGCAAGTATGCAGGAACAGAATTAGAACTTGATGGAGAAAAATATTTAATTATGCGTCAAAGCGATATCCTCGCCATCATTTAATTAACTTCTGAAATTCTAAAATAATAATCCAACATTAAACTAAAAAGAAATGGCTAAAGAAATAAAATTCGATACAGAAGCTCGTGACCTTTTGAAGAAAGGTGTTGATGAGCTAGCTAACGCAGTAAAAGTAACACTTGGTCCTAAGGGACGTAACGTAATCATTGAGAAGAAATTTGGTGCGCCACACATCACAAAGGATGGTGTATCTGTTGCAAAAGAGATTGAGTTGGCAGATCCATATGAAAACATGGGTGCACAAATCGTTAAAGAAGTTGCTTCTAAGACTGGTGATGATGCAGGTGACGGAACAACCACTGCAACTGTCTTAGCTCAATCTATCATCAACGTTGGTTTGAAAAACGTGGCAGCAGGCGCTAATCCTATGGATTTGAAACGTGGTATCGACAAAGCTGTTGCAAAGGTGGTTGAAAGCATCAAGAAACAAGCAAAAGAAGTAGGTGACGATTACAATAAAATCGAACAAGTGGCAACTATCTCTGCTAACAATGATAGCGAAATCGGCAAATTAATTGCTGACGCAATGGCGAAGGTAAAGAAAGAGGGCGTTATCACTGTAGAAGAGGCAAAAGGTATGGACACAACAGTGGATGTTGTTGAAGGTATGCAATTCGACCGTGGTTACCTATCTCCATACTTCGTTACCAACACAGAAAAGATGGAAGTAGAGTTTGATAATCCTTACATACTTATCCACGACAAGAAGATCTCTTCTTTGAAAGATATTCTTCCTATTTTGGAAGCAACAGCACAATCTGGTCGTCCATTATTAATCATTGCTGAGGATATTGACGGCGAAGCATTAACAACTTTGGTTGTTAACCGTTTAAGAGGTGCGTTGAAAGTAGCTGCTGTTAAAGCTCCTGGCTTTGGTGATCGTAGAAAAGAGATGTTGGAAGATATCGCTATCTTAACAGGCGGTATTGTTATCTCTGAAGAAAAAGGCATTAAACTTGAGAGTGCAACCATCGACTTGTTAGGTTCTGCAGAAAAAGTGACCATCAATAAAGATAACACAACAATCGTTAATGGCGCTGGTGCAAAAGAAAACATCGCAGAGCGTGTTAACCAAATCAAGGCACAAATTGAAACTACAAAATCTAGCTACGACAAGGAGAAATTACAAGAGCGTTTAGCTAAATTGGCTGGTGGTGTAGCTGTACTTTATGTCGGTGCTCCATCTGAAGTAGAGATGAAAGAGAAGAAAGACCGCGTTGATGATGCTTTGTGCTCTACTCGTGCTGCTATCGAAGAAGGTATCGTTCCTGGTGGTGGTGTTACATATATCCGTGCCATCGATGCATTGAAAGATTTGAAAGGTGAGAATGATGACGAAACAACTGGTATAGAAATCATCAAACGTGCTATTGAGGAGCCTCTTCGTCAAATCATCGCTAACGCAGGAAAAGAAGGTGCAGTATATGTACAAAAAGTAAGAGAAGGTAAAGACGACTTCGGTTACAATGCTCGTAACGATCAGTTCGAAAACTTCTTCAAGGCTGGTGTCATCGACCCTGCTAAAGTAACTCGTGTGGCATTGGAAAATGCAGCTTCTATCGCAGGTATGTTATTAACAACTGAATGCGTAATCGCAGAGAAGAAAGATGATAAAGCCGCAACTCCTGCTATGCCTCCAATGGGTGGCGGAATGGGTGGAATGATGTAATTCCTTTATCTCCATACTCAGACAAGATGGGTGTCTTTTTTAGACATCCATCTTTTTTTATCCCTATCCCAAATTGACACAAACGTTCCTTCTTTCAGACCTATGAATCACACAATTGCACAAAAATATACTTTTTGAGCAAAAAATTAGTCATAATTATTGGTGTAAATTAGAAATGTGCGTATATTTGCCCCCGATTTTAAAATTTAACTTATTATTAACCTAAACTGTTTCGGACGATTCTTTCTAAAAAACAAATTGAGTTTCGTCAAAAATAGGAAATAAAAAAATGCAATGAAATTTTACAATGCTGAAGGCTTCAATCAAATGTTGAAGAGATCAATCCAGGAGAATTGGGATTCACCAGCTCTAACCAATTACGTAACAGGTGAAACCTACTCCTACGCTAAAGTAGCAGAATCAATCGCTGAAATTCATCATTTATTTGAAGAACTAGGTATAGAAGAGAATGATAAAATCGCCTTAGTAGGTAAAAACACACCTGAATGGGCCATTGTTTTCTTAGCTACAGTCACATATGGAGCCATTATCGTTCCAATTCTTCAGAACTTCCCTATCGACGATATTCATCACATAGTTAATCATTCTGAATCAAAGCTTTTGTTTGTCAGCGACAACTTGAAAGAACAAGTGGTAGAAGACAATATGCGCAAATTGAAAAGCATCTACTGCTACACCGAGAAATACTGTGTACATCAAAGTTCTGCAGGTCCGCAACACATACAAGAATTACGTGACAAGATTCACCAAATCTTCCCTAACGGAGTGAAATGTGATGATGTAAAATTTGCTGAAAGAAAGGATGATGATGTATTCGCTATCAACTACACCTCTGGAACAACAGGATTCAGCAAAGGTGTTATTCAAACATTCGGCAATATAAAAGGAAACATCGGATTCATCATAGAGTGCGGTCTTGCATACAAAGGAAACAGAATATTAACATTCTTACCGCTTGCACACACATATGGTTGTACGCTCGACTTCTTATCTCAAATCACCAATGGATCACACATCACGTTCCTTAATAAGATACCTGCACCAAAGGTATTAATCAAAGCCTTTAGCGATGTCAAGCCAACAGTTATCTTTACTGTTCCATTGATTCTAGAGAAGATGTATAAAGCGGTGGCTGAGCCAATGATTAAAGAGAACGAGTCAGCAAGCAAAGAGGAATTAGAGAATGTAATCTATCCAAAGGCTCGCAATATGATGATTCAATTGTTTGGAGGCGAATTCAAGCAAGTGATTGCAGGTGGTGCACCATTGAATGCTGAAGTTGAGGAGAATCTTATGAAGCTCAAATTCCCATTCGCTGTTGGATATGGTATGACAGAGTGTTCTCCATTGATTAGTTTCACCAGCTTAGAGCAATTCGTCATCAAATCTGTCGGCAGAACGCTTCCTAACTTGGATGTCACCATTGATTCGGAAGATCCTGAAAACATTGCAGGAGAGATCCTTATAAAAGGTCAAAATGTAACGCTTGGATATTACAAAAACGAAACCGAGACACAAAAAGCATTTGATGATGAGGGTTGGTTCCACACAGGAGACATCGGTACACTTAACAAAGATGGCTATTTGTTCATTAAGGGTCGTTGCAAAACCATGATTCTTGGTCCTTCAGGACAAAACATCTATCCAGAAGCCCTGGAAGCTAAGATGGTTAATCTTCCATTCGTTTCAGAGTGTTTGATTATCGACAAAGACAACAAACTCACTGCTTTGGTATATCCAGACTTCCAAGCTATGGACGAGAACAATATCCAGAAAGAGGATTTGCAAAGCATCATGGATGAGAACAAGAAAACATTCAACCAGAAAGTAGCAAATTACGAACAGATTTCTGAGATTATTCTTTATCCAAACGAGTTTGAGAAAACACCGAAGAAGAACATCAAAAGATATTTGTACGAAAGTCACAAATAATGAATGAGGTCTAAATAGCATAGGGGTTGGAATTTTTATTCCAACCCCTATTTCTTTCATATTATTTCTAACCAACCATTGTTCATTGGTATATCCACATAAAAAAAGGTTCCGACAATTAGGTGTCGAAACCTTTTTTAGTGGAGATGCAGGGGTTCGAACCCTGGTCCAAACGAGGAAATCATAAGCTTTCTACATGCTTATTCTTGACTAAATTTTCGTACGATAGCAAGACCAAGACCACCAACTACCGTCTTATCCTCTAAAATTTCATCTTAGTAACGAGGCGTACTAAAACTATTCCTGATTTTTCTGCGCCTCCGGATCCGACCGCCTCAGGACTTAGCATCGGGGAAACGTCTTGTCTGAACACCCGTGTTCAGATTAAGCTTCAATCTACTATTATTCGATTAAGCAGCAAGAGCATAGTTATTCTCGCCAGTTAAATTTTTGGTCTCCAAAGATTATAGTGCTAGCCACCAGCGCACTGCATGCTTACTTACCACTTCTACCCGCTGTCAAATCCAGTCATCCCCATTCTGGTTCTTACTGCATTGATGCAAGTAATTCTTAACTCATCAATAATGCTACAAAACTATCCTATTTTTTCATTCTATCCAATACCTTACGCGTTAAAAATAGTTGCTTTTTGCATAATTTTAACATACAATTCTAAAACATATCAAAAAAGATGGGACGAGACATCGTCGTGTCTCGCCCCAACCAATATGTAACATCATCTATCTTCTTATCTTCTCATCAATGTAAAGTGACCCGTATATTGTTTTTCTATTTCTTCTATATCAACCATATACCAATAGTCCGTTGATGGCAATGGTTGGCCTTCATACGTTCCATCCCATCCTTCTGAGTTATCTCCTAAGTATTGGGCAATCAGTTTACCGAATCGATCATAGATATTGACTACTGCATTTGGATACACCTCAGCCAATTTTCCAATAACCCAATGGTCGTTGATACCATCTCCATTAGGTGAGAAATAGGATGGAATATAGATTTCTGGAGGATCCATTGTGAAATAGAAGAATGAACCACATCCATTCTCATCCACCACATTGAGAACATGCGTTGCAAAGCTTATATCCTTGATCAACGTATTGGTTGTAGAATGGGTGACATCTCCATCAAGCCAGAAGTTGAACACACCAGTTCCTTTATTCGGATCCATCACGATCATACGATCTCTAATTCCAACAGAATCTATTCCTAAGATGACTGGATTAGTAGTCACCACAATTTCTATCTCGTCAGAAGCGGAACACATACCACGTGTCATATCAACCTTATAAGTAGTCGTTGCCGCTGGCGTCACTGCAGTGGCCGCCGAAAGAGCGATTGGTGTACCATCCCAAGACCATGTATATGTTGCCGCATCATACGACTCAGCCGATACGGACGAGGTAGTACCCTCACAAATTGGTGTCACACCAGCAAGTGTACCCTTCAATGGCTCATCTACTTTAACGTTCACCTGATAAGTCTGCTTACTATCACAAGTAGCATTATATGCACTTACGACATAGGTATAAATTGATTGATGTCCGTTACCTGCCTTGAAAGTTGGTTGCACCGTCACTCGTTCACCTTCTGTTGTAGTCAAGATGGTTGGATCCGACTGCCATTCAATCGTCGTACCATCTGGCTTCACATCCGTAATAACTAGTTCCGTCTCTTCTCCTTCACATATCACTGGCACATCAGGCAATGTAACACTGATCGCTGGTATCACAGTGAATGGTTCTTCAGAGATTACAGTTTGGGAACCATAAACGAACGAAACTCGGTATGTTGCATCTTGTTCCGCTAAAACAGGAACCGTCAACTTGTCACCTGACACTACCATCGTATTGGTTACTTCCGTATCAACACCGTTCATAGAACGAACAACCGTTAATGTAGGGGTTACACCCTCCTGACGGAATTTACCTGTACCCGTGGTATCCACCTCCATCTGATACGTTAAGCCATAGCAAAGAACATCGCTCAACTCTGTTTTCAACTGCAACACAGCATCCACCAAAATGAACATGGACGTCTCTTTGTCACAATAATCTGGATCACTTAATTTTATCGAATACGTATGGTCTGTCTGCACATCACTCACCGTATATGACGGTGTACTATTGACTGATGTAGCTCCACCGTTATCATACCACTCAATTGTTTCTACATTACCAGACGTTGGAACCAATATAGCCAACTGCAACGTTTCATCCTTTCCTCTCGGAACAATATGATTACTCAAGTCTTCAGCTAGTTTAATATATGGTTTCACCTTCAATTGACCTATCTCAGTGACAGCCACACATCCTTTACGATTTGCTTCCACTGTATAGAGTCCACTGTTTTCTGCTACAGTC
>JBGUIU010000101.1:0-7820 GCA_045113275.1 Paludibacteraceae bacterium | reverse complement strand
CCTCAAAGATCTCTCTCTTTTGCCCCGGTCACTCCCGGGAGGCCTCCGTTTCCGAAAGCGTGTGCAAAAGTACACGCTTTTATGTTCACCACCAAATTTTTGGACAAGATTTTTTTGATACTTTTCACTTTCTGGCTGATTTTCAGCTAGAAAAATTTTTAAATAGGGCTTCATTACCCATAAAAAGCTCTATTCATAAAAAAGGCCCTATATTATAATAAGGTAAAACCATTGAATATTCAGCTAAAAGAAAAGAATTGGTCCACGACAAAAAAAAACAAAAGATTATCAAAAGTTGTGAAATTTTGTGTTAAATTTGCGACAAGGAATTGTATAACGAATAATAAAAAAAAATTAAAGATATGGAAATAAAAAAATCCCCAAAGGCAGATCTAGAGAACAAACGATCGATGTATGTTTTGATAGGTCTTGTTTTAGCATTAGGGTTCTCTTACATATGTGTGGAGTGGACCCAGACGGAAGTGAAGAGCTTCGAAGGTTTTATTGAAACTGCCGTGAATGAGGGAGAGGAAGAGATTATACCTCAAACAACTCAGGAACCAGAGATGATTCAACCTCAGACGCCTCCACCAGCACAAGTTGTTGAGCAGGTATTGAAAATCGTTGACAACGATGTGCAAACTGATAACACATTGGCAATGGATAATCCGGATGATGACCAGCCAGTTGATATTCAACCCGTACAAACTATCGAAGATGAACCAGAAGCAGAAGATGAGATCTTTACAATTGTGGAGAAGCAAGCTGCATTCCCTGGTGGAATGTCTAAATTAATGGAATTCTTAAAGAAAGAACTTCAATATCCACAAGTTGCTATTGATAACAACATTCAAGGACGTGTAATGGTTTCCTTCGTTGTTAACAAAGACGGTTCAATCGAGCAAGTAGCTGTAGCACGTGGTGTAGATCCAGTTCTTGACCAAGAAGCAGTTCGCGTGGTTAAGAAGATGCCTAAATGGGCTCCTGCAGAGCAACGTGGTAAACCTTGTCGTTCAAGATTTACATTGCCTGTTCTCTTCAAGTTTAAATAAGTAAACTGAATAAAGACAACGGCTGTTCAAAGCAATTTGAACAGCCGTTTTTATATGCTCATATCTCGTACACAAACTGAATTGACAACCTGTCTGTTTATCTAATAAAATCAATACAACTTATACTCATATATCCCATATACATATAAAGAAAGCGGAATGTTATTCACACTCCGCTTCCTTATTTATAAAATGTAAAAATTAATTTACTCTTTCAGCAAGAAAATCATACAAATCACCAAAAGATTGAATAGAAGTCATTTCTGTACCCTTTATTTTTACACTGAACTCTTCTTCGATCAAGGCAACCAAGTCAACCAAACTCAAACTATCTAAGTTTAATGTAGTCTTGATATTCTTCTCCTCAGAGATTTCAGATACCTCCACTTCAAATTCTTCTGCAAGAACTGTATTAACTTTCTCAATTAATTCATTTCTATCCATAAACTTTTCTTTTTGATTTTAAATATTTTTCACATTGCAAATTTCGTACTAATTTACGTACCATCAAAACAAATTGCACATATATTATGTCACAAATTTCCAAAAAATAGGTGCAAATTTGGAAAATTAGCTTATTTTTGTGAGCAAAATTAGATATATCGAACTCAAAAAAAGAAAAAATGAACATAATCAGTTTAGCCGATTTCAAAAGAATTCCTTCGCTTCCGATCCTAGATGATGACATCTTGGTAGTACGGACAGAGAATCTTCCATACGTACCTAAACCCACTTATCCGGTACGAATCAAATATTTCGTATTTGTATTTTGCACCTCCGGGGATGCAAGATTTTCCATCGATACAAAAACATACAGTATTAAAGAAAATGAATTCCTACTCACTGCATCCGATTGCGTGATGGAGTTCTATGAGGTAAATAATTTTAAAGGCACATTCCTGATTGTATCACACAAATACATGAAGAGTCTTACGACACAGTGTGTGTCCATCTGGAAACGATTAGCCTCCATTTCGCAGGAAGCCATCCACGCTGTCACACCAACAGAGAAAGAACTCATTTTCAGTTACGTGGACAAATTAACCAAATACTGTTCAGACGAGTCCATCAAATTCAGGAAAGAGGTGGTCTGTCATCAGATTCTCTCTTTTCTACATGAGATATGCGGTTTTGAATCGGTTGTGAACATAGATACAAAATCATATTTTGTGGATCGTAATCAAGAGATTTATGCAGAGTTCATGAAATTAGTGATTCATAATTTCAAAAGCGAGCATTCCGTTAACTTCTATGCCAAACAGATGGGGCTTACCCCTAAATATCTTTCTATCTCTGTAAAAACTGCGTCCGACAAGACTCCAAGCGAATGTATTCAGAAATTCCTCATTCAGGAAGCCATGGTCTTGTTAAAGAATACAGATATGACCTTGAAACAGATTGTGGCAGAATTAAACTTCCCTACTGCTACGTTCTTTTGTCGTTATTTCAAGCACCATACAGGCTTTTCGCCCAATGAATACAGGACAAAATCAGTATAGTAAATAATATAAATGAATTAATAACCATCTTAAATATATAAATATGAGAAAACTTATATTAGTAACATTAGCAATTGTAACGAATCTAATGTTTTTATCTGCGCAAGCACTCAGAGACAATGTAAAATACAATAATCCTGAGGAACCCAAGAGTATTGGAATAGTGCTTTACTCTAATGATGTTGAAACAGTATATAATGCTATTCGATTAGCAGCTTATTCACAAGAGTGGGACAATAAGGTGCAGATATTTCTATTAGGAAAAGGAGTTGAATTAGAAAGGCTCATGAATGAAAGTAAAGACATCAAGGAGAAGGTGGATGAATTTATTGAATTAGGAGGAGTCATCATGGGATGTCAGACATGTTTTAAATCGCGTGAGATTGATGGGACTAAAATTTGCAAGGTTTCCTGTATTCAAGATTTATATGACCTAGTGAAAAAAAATCAGATTGTGCTGACATTCTAGAACATATATATAATAAATACATTAACTTTGCATAATAAATTATTAGGATAGGAAATATGATTAAAGTAGGTGTAATTGGTGGAGCAGGCTATACTGCAGGAGAATTACTTCGAATTCTTTTAAACCACCCTCAAGTAGAAATCACATTTGTAAATAGCAGTAGTAATGCAGGTAATAAGTTATATGATGTGCATGAAGGATTGTTTGGAGAGACGGAAATGACGTTTACCGACGAGCTTCCACTAGATACGATTGATGCATTATTTATGTGTTCGGCACATGGTGACAGCAAAAAATTCATGGACTCACACGAGGTTCCATCCCATGTAAAGATCATTGATTTAGCCCAAGATTTCCGTGATGAGAGTGAGGACTTTGTCTATGGGCTTCCTGAAATCAATCGCGAGCGAATAAAAGGAGCGACCAAATTAGCCAATCCTGGATGTTTTGCAACAGCGATTCAGATTGGATTACTTCCATTAGCAGCAAAAGGATTATTGAAAGGCGAGGTTCACACGAATGGTATCACAGGTTCGACCGGTGCAGGAGTAAAACCAGGTGCCACATCACATTTTAGCTGGAGAAACAACAATATTTCCATCTATAAAGCGTTTACACATCAGCATCTATTGGAAATTGGACGTACATTGCGCAAGCTTCAACCCAATTTCAATCACGATGTCAATTTCCTACCAGTAAGAGGAGATTTTGCACGAGGAATCTTTGTCTCTCAATATACAGAATGTGATTTAGAGATAGAGGAGATACAAAAAATATACAAGGAGTTTTATAAAGATGCAGCATTCACACATGTTATGGATGCTAATCCAGACTTAAAGCAAGTAGTTAACACGAACAAAGGAATCGTTCATGTAGAAAAGCATGGCAATAAAGTGTTGATTATATCAATGATCGACAATTTATTAAAAGGAGCTTCTGGTCAAGCCGTACAAAACTTCAACTTAATGTTTGGATTAGAGGAAAGCATGGGATTAAAATTGAAGCCAAGCGCATTTTAAGAAAATTGTTATATATTTGCAAATGTAAAATACGTGATTAATGAATGTATTTTAATTCTTGATAGAGTGGTTTTTTATACATTTATATGATTGCGAAAAAATTAATGTCATAATTTTAATTATAAATAAGATGAAAAAGAAAAACGTATTTGTAACTATGGCAATGGCAGCTACAATATTGTCATTTCCTGTGATGATTTCGTCATGCCACGAAGACGACGATGAAAAACAAGAACAACCAGTGATAATAAATGTAACGGGTGTAACATTGGATACACATGAGAAATCTCTTTTTGCAAAAGATGAATTACAGTTGACAGCAACTATCACACCAATCAATGCTACAAATCAAAATATTACTTGGAAAAGTGGTGACTATGCAATTGCTACAGTATCCAACACTGGATTGGTTACAGCAATCTCAGCAGGAGAAACATACATCTATGCTCTAGCAGAGAATGGATTGTTCAGCGACTCATGCTTGATTTCGATAGTACCTGGTATCAAAATCGAAGATAAAGAGTTCTTATCTGCTCTTATAAAAGATACAGAGATTAACACAGATAAAGACTCTTTCATCACACGTACAGAGGCTGAAGCTGTAAAATCACTTGATCTTAGCAGTAAATCTATTTCTTCTTTAGAGGGTATCGAGTACTTCTCTAACTTGGAAGAACTAAATTGTAGCGAAAACAAGCTTTCTGCTCTTGATGTGACTAAACTTACTAAATTGAATTATTTGAAGTGTAACGATAACAAAATTGCAGCATTAGACTTGTCTAAAAACACAAAATTGACTTACCTTCACTGCGCTAAAAATGAGTTAACATCTTTGAATATTAAGAGCTGTCCAGATTTGGAGACTGTTATATGTGGTAATCAAGCTAGCTCATTGACATTAAATGTCACTGTAGATCAATACAATAAAGTTTGGAAAGAGAAATACACTAACTCAAACAACAAGAATGTACTTATTGCATTGAATGTTTTTGAGAACGCAGTATTCCAATCAGCAGCATTTGATAAAAACTTGAAGAACGGAGAATCAGCTAAAATCAGCAAAGATGAAAGTTCATTCTCTTTCCGTTTATATAACGAAGAGACTAATGAAAACATCACTTTCTTCGAGAACAGTGTTTTAAATTCATTGGAGTGGACAAGCTCAGATGAATCCATCGCAACTCTTGCTCCAAGCGTAACAGGTTCTGATGAATCATATAGCATCTTAACAAAGGTTTCTCTTCATGCTATCGGTAAAACAACTATCACTGCTAAAGATGGAGAAGGAAACACTATCTCATTCGAATTGGAAGTGACTAAATAAAATTCGTCACAATCAGATTAGATGGACGTGCATTAACGTACACATCTTATAGATTAACATACAAAACCGTTTTAGAAACGAGGAGACTGAAAATCCTCAAGTATTCTAAAACGGTTTTTTTATCAACACAACAGAGAGTAACTCCTTGATACTAATCATAATACGAAATTTAAAAAATTGAAGAAAAGCTGAATTTCAACCACGAATTCAGCTTTTTCCGTATAACATAGTTGTATATTTAACCTTTTTTAAAGAATTTGTCTAACTTTTTAACTTAAAACACATCTACTAACACTGCATTTTATTGATTAATTATTTTATATTTGTATTAATTATTTCATGATTTAATTATATAATTATTTGCGTAACTAATTAGTTTAGTATCAAGAACTTTGGAACCTTAGAATTCCGTCCAGATTTCTGTTTTTTGTGAGAATTCAATGTAATGATTTTAGGATGAAAATGAAAAAATGTTTAATTTCTACACTCTTAATGGGTGCAATGGCTGCCCCTATGAGTTATGCTGCTGATTCTCTATCAACAGTAGGTCCTGCACCCTATGTCGTATTGTGGTATAATACTCCAGATGGCAGTTCTAGCTACTCTGACATTATGGCATCTACGGTAAAACCAACTGTTGAAGTACCTGCTACTTATTATTCATCACTTGACACTTGGATGGTTCAATTAGATGAAAGCGGAAATGTAAAAAGATATGAATCATCACTCTACATGGGAATTCAATCTGAGGGCACAGGAAGACACAATGCCATCTTTTCTATGTGGAATCCATTGGTAAGATGGAACGAAGAGGCTATTGGAAACAATGTTATAAAAGAGGTGACAGATGCAGAAGTAACTGTAACAATCGGAAATGATATTATCAAACAATTCAATAGAAGCTGGGATGCATTACGAGGCGACTCTGTTATTTGTGAGTTTTTTGATGGCATTGTAAGTTTCTACACATTCCCTAATGGAAATCATAGTGATAAAACATTGTTGTTCCAATCAACAGACAAAACAAACATCTCATACGAAGATTATGTAGATTCTCGTAATGTAGTACAACCGTTCGCTGGTGAAGGTAGAGGTTTGCAATCTTTTTATGATTTGAACTGGGTATTGAATCAATACTACTCTTTCGTTGTAAGAGTATGGCATGAAGGAGAGATCTCTAAAGTAGGTTATTGGAGATTAGACCACACAAACAAAGAGTGGTATCATGGTATCACAATGATCTATCCTGAGAGCAATATGTACTTCAGTCCAAGTGCAGCTGCATTCCTTGAAGATTATAGTTCAGTTAGCGGTGATATGAGAAGAAACATGGCTTTAGCTCCATTGTGGAACAGAACCAGAGAGGGTGAATGGGTTGCTAGAACAAATGGTCAATTCCAGCTTCAACACATAAGACCAGATAATCCATTCAAAATGAATTATGCTGGTACCACAAATGATTCTTTGTTCCTTGTTCAATCTGGTGGATATGAGCCAAACGACAAAGAAAGCTTTACTGTTTCTATCGATCATGACAGATATCAGACAATCGCTGACAATTCAGTTTCAGCAGCATTGTTCGAACCAATCGTGATTGAGAATGTAAAACTTGAAAACGATACGCTTTCATGGATCATCAGAGAAGACAAATTACCTCAATTCGCTTATAGTGTAAAAGTTGAGAAAAAGCACAAAGACGGTGACAATACTTATTACGAAACTGTTAAGACTATCTCAGCTATCGCTCCAAATTGCAGAGCAATATACCTTCCTATCACAGAGCCAGGTGATTACAACGTAGAACTTACCTTAACCGATATTTTTGATAACGAATATGGTACTGCATTCCCTTGGTATATCAACGAACCTGAAGAGATTTCATGCTTGGATGTTATGAATGATTTCACTGTTCAATATGGTAGCTTGCTTGTAAATGTTCCTATTAATCATAAGAACACAGAATTGAGCTTGAAGATTGAAGATAAGAACGGTAATGTTCTTTCTAACTGGGAAGGCTTAATGAGTGTAGGTGACAACCAAAATTCAGCTACATTACAATTGAACACAAATAATCTTGCATTCGACGGTGAATATTACTTCACAGCATCTATCGATGAGCAAGCTTGTAAATCTAAATTCAGCTTGGCTAAAGGTGTTTACGACGGTGCTGATGCAATTGCTGATGGCAACGTTGGATTCAAGAGCGTATCTGGTCTAGGAAGTGATGTATTTATTCAATTTGAAGCTGGTGAAGAAACAGATGCAACAGTGATCATCTCTTCAATCTATGGTTGGAATGTAACCACACAGACCATTCACCTTCAAAATGGATTAAACAACTTGGATATCAAGACTTATGGTCTCTCTGTAGGTATTCCTTTCATTGCTAGAGTCATCATCAATGGAGAATCTTACTCAGAAGAATTCATAGCAAGATAATCCTGATAACATCTTCTT
>JBGUIU010000100.1:0-3248 GCA_045113275.1 Paludibacteraceae bacterium | reverse complement strand
CGCTTGTTTTGTATTTACATACATTGCCATGAGAAAAAGTGGTTATTCTTCGAGCGCGAGAGACACAATCTTAATTATTGGTTTATTTGCTATATCATTAGGCCTATTAGTAGCGGTCTTAACTCAATCCTTCTATGATTTCCTCGCTAATCCAAGTGAAGGATTCCATATTACAGGCAAGATGACATTCTTAGGTGGCCTATTAGGTGGGGTTATTGCTTATCTAGGCATCTATTTCATATATGTGTACGCGATTAATCCGCGATTAAAAGAAAATAACATCTTTAAGTCAGATATGAATAAAGGTGTATGGGAATTATTAATGTTTGTCCCTATCTCTATCACACTCGCTCATGCTTTCGGTAGATTAGGCTGCTTCTGTGCGGGCTGTTGTGGTGGCGTAGAGACTGATTTGTGGTTTGGAGTACAATTCCCTGGGGAACATGTTAAACACGTCCCTACGCAGTTATTTGAGGCCGTTTTCTTATTTATAATAAGTGCGGTGATGATTCTCTTATACTTCAAATTCCATTTTAAATACAATATGACCGTTTATTTAATCGGATATGGTATCTGGAGATTCTTAATTGAATTTGTTAGAGATGATGATAGAGGACAGTTCATCCCAGGCTTATCTCCTTCTCAGTTCTGGTCAATTCTAATGGTTATAGGTGGTATCGCTTTCTTCTTCCTATATCGTTACTTTGACAAAAAGATTCAAGAAAAGAAACAAACAGTTACTGAATAAAAAGCATAATAAAAACGGACCTCGAGCGCGAGATCCGTTTTTTTGTTTAGTTGTTTTATTCTGCGGCGGCAGCTTTTTCTTTCTTGCGTAAAGCAGTAAAGATAACTGCGAAGCCCCAACCTGCTAAAGCGACAGGAATTGCGATTTCAACAACACGGAAGAGAACCTTCCACCATGCCATTTCGTAACGAATGACATCAACCTTAAGCGCACAGGAGTTAGCTAATGCGAATAAGTTGTTGTGGGCACTTCTTCTAACTAAGTTAGCGTCTTTAGCGTTACTAGCTTTGACGTAAGGAGTACTATATCTACCACTTGTTTGTAATTTGATTTCCTTATCAGCACAGAGGTTTAAGTCACCACCAGCGTAGAGCATTTGTTTACTATCCATATAGAAGTCTGTATGGAAGTCACAAATGACAGAACCGACAAAGCCCCACTCTTTTCTTAAGATGGTTGTGCATAAGCGGTAGGAACCACCAGCCCATTCAGTACCGATACGGTTGAAGGAAGTCATTAAGCCATGAGCTTCGCCTTCTTTAACAGCCATTTCGAATGCTTTGAGGTAAAGTTCACGCATCGCTTGTTCATCTAACCATGTGGCGATACCTTTTGTGGATCTGTGTGTTTCTTGGTCGTTGACCGCAAAGTGTTTAACGTTAGCGTAGACACCTTTTTCTGCGACACCTTTAATGACTCTACCAGCGAATCTACCATTTAAGAATGGATCTTCGGAGTAGTATTCAGTATTACGGCCAGAGAATGGAGAACGGTGTAAGTTCACGCCTGGAGCGTACCAGCCTGGGTAGGCGAGACCACCACCGGCTTCGTTACCGATTAAACATTCATTACCGATAGCGTTAGCTTGTAAATCGGCTAATTCAACGTTATATGTTTGGGCTAATAAGCATTCTGATTGATAGTAGCAGCAACCATAAATACTTGGGTCACCTAAGAAGCCAACGATACCTGTTGGGCCATCAGCAGAGGTTGTCTTTGGAACGATAACAACGTTCTTTTCTTCTTCTTCGCCTGTTTCTTCGTTAACGACTTTCATCTTACGAGAAATAGCGGCTGTGGAATAACAACCATCGTTGAATAACATGAGCATTTCATCGAATGTGAATTGATCAAGGAATTCATCCCACATTGGATCATCGTATTTCTTACCCGCTAAATCTCTGAGAGTATATTTGACTTCAGCGCCCATAGTTGGGACCTTATCAAATGTTTCATCGTTTGTGGATTCAACAGATTTTAAAGCAGCGAATGTTTCATCATCAAGAACACGTTCTTCATCTTTGATTGGCTTTGGGAATGTGCCAGCGAAGTCACTTCTTGATAAGCTTTCAGCTGGATTCATGTGAGCAGTTACTTCTGGGAATAAAGGTTCAACTTTATTTTGAGTAACTGGATCTTTATCAATTTGGACATCAGCGGCTAAGTTCTTTGTGAATTGACCGAATGAATTATGAGCGTCTGTACCAGCATAGAAGATATAGTCGCCTTTTTCTAATTCATAGCCTTTAAAGCCATTGCCGTTTTTGTCTTGAGAATCGAAACTAGCGAAATCGTATGGATTAACTTCGATTTCAACTGTATCTTTTTCGTTCTTTCTTAATTCTTTAGTTTTGGCAAAGCCCACTAAGACTTTATGAGCTTTTTCAATACCACCATTGGTATATGGAGCGGAAGCATAGAGTTGAACAACTTGCTTACCTGGAACATTACCTTTGTTTTCAACTTCGATTTGAACTTTGAAAGTTTTGCCGTATTCTAAGGCTTCACCTTCTAAAGCGCTGACGTTGGTGATTTCTTGAGCGAATTCTGTATAGCTTAAGCCATAGCCGAATGGATAAACAACGTTCTTGTTGTACCATTCTTCGCCTTCGAGAGCACCACGTGTTTCATAATATCTATAGCCAAGATAGATATTTTCTTCGTATTCAACGAGGTAGTAACCGGAAGCCTCACCGTTTCTGGTGTAGCTATCTGTACCATTTTGATTTAAGTAAGATTTGTTACCACCAAAGTTTTGCCATGTCGGGTCATTTTGATAGCCTGTATAAACAGTATCGACTGTATGACCAGATGGGTTAACTTCACCATTGAGGATGCCACCTAAAGCCATAATACCATTAGCGCCTGGGCTACCAATGTTAATAACGGCATCAATGTATTTACCGAATTCGTTGTATTCGGCTTGGTTGGTTCTTTCATATAAGAAACCTAAATCGATATAGTTGGAACCGTTGAGTAAAAGAATAATCTTTTTGAATTTTTTGCTATTAGCAATTTCTTTAATTAATTCTCTTTCAGCATTATCTAATTCAAGATAGTGACGATTTTCATTATCGTAGGCTTGTCTTGGTAAGTCCCAACCTTCACCAGCGATACGAGAAACAACAACGATTGCCGCGTCATTGTATTGATCATAAGATTTCTTAACTGGATCTGTGTACTTATCGTATGAAGCTTCACCAGGGAATAATGTCGCAAC
>JBGUIU010000099.1:0-7103 GCA_045113275.1 Paludibacteraceae bacterium | reverse complement strand
GTAAATGACTATTCTACATTGAAAATGTGGCGTATAAAGTTGTAGAGGTGAGGTTGAACGGAAGTACCGTCGTGACCTGTACCTGTAATGGAGTGCCATACATGATCAACATTATTGTTTTTCAAGATATTGTGATACTGCTCAGGATAATCACCTACAGTACCATCGTTGGTTCCACCTGAGATAAGAAGAATGTATGGTTTAGGGTTCCCGTCCTTCAAGTGGAAGTCAGCTTCATTCTTTATTGTACCTTCGTGAGCCATGAATTGATCTTTAGTAGGCACAATACCAGGAGCAGGACAAGCCGCACCTACGAAGCCAAACACATCTGTATGTTGAGTTCCAATATACAAAGCCTCACGACCTCCCAATGAGAAACCTGTGATAGCAGTGTTCTTACGTCCCTCTGCAATCGAGAACTGTTGTTTAGCCCATGGCAATAAGTCTTCAAGAAGATCATTCTCAAACATATCATAGTATCTCATTGTCTCTTGATCGAACGCGAAACCACTCGGTTGTTCTCCTTTAGGAGAAGTGTACATCTGAGGGAAAATAACAATCATATCTTTGGTCAAACCTTCGGAAATAGCGTTGGCAATCATTTTCTTTACACCCATAGCCTCATCAAGCATGGAATTCTCGTCACCAAAAATACCATGTAGAACGAACAATACAGGATACTTCTTGTTTGTGTCGTAGTTTGGTGGCAACATCACTCTCACTTTCTTATCATGTCCTGCACTTTTTGAGGAATACTGATAAGTCTTCACCTCACCATAACTGTTATTTGGCACGTTAGGTGCGAATTCCACCAAATCATCACGAAGTTTCTGCATTGTTTCTGCTGCAGTAATTTCTTCTTCCTGACTTTCATATATATTGAATGAAATACTGTCAACATCGGCAAGGTTATACTCTACGACAGAGCCGTCATTCAACCAAAAATACATTTTGTCGTTTTCTGCCATTGTGTTTACCACACATGCAAGCAACGCAAAAATTGGGATTATTACTTTTTTCATATAGCAAATAAGTTTTTTTTATTATTTTGTTTTGAGCCTTAAAGGCTACAATATTTATTCTGTGTAATTCGGTTTTGATGGACCTCTCCATTTGTTTTCCTACTCCTTACAAGTAAGCATCATGATTCTAGTTGGTTACGGTGATTCTTAATTATTACCACATAAGACATTGTCACCACAAATGCCATTAGTGTTTTTTTTCATTTCGCAATCCAATTTATTTATAGCAAATGTAATATTTTCTCATCACAAAACAAGCATATTGGAAGGAAATAATTAAAAAATTTATTGCATACCTATCAGCCGACATGAAGAAAGTACCCTATACCTCTCTCTTCCCATTAATTCAGCCTTATCACCATAGGTTCTAGTACGATTCAAAATGGCCCTAGAAATATTTGTCCTTTAAATTGGATTTGGTAAATTTGTTTTAAAAACTGATTCTACATTTAATATGCTTGAATATAAAGATATACATGAATTCAGGAAAGAAGACTTGGAGTCGCTGTTTCTTTCCGTTGAATGGTCTTCCGGTCATTACCCAGAGAGACTGGTGGTTGCCATGCGAAACTTCGAAACGGTATATACGGCATGGGATGGAGACCAACTTGTGGGACTGATCTGTGCGATGGACGATGGCATCATGACGGCCTATGTTCATTACCTGCTTGTCCGCCCGACACATCAACACTTGGGTATCGGACGACGCCTAGTGGAGATGATGAAGGAGCACTACAAAGATTACCTACGCATTGTCATTGTCGCCTACAACGAGGAACTGGATTTTTACGGATCGTGTGGGTTCAAGAAGGCAGACGATGCCAGTCCGATGTTTATCACCAGTCTGTGGACCTAAATTGTTTTTTACGTAATTTTTGAATTCGATAGAGACGATGTACACCTCGTCTATACAATGACCAACGTTAATATATGATGACTATTGACACTACAAATATGTGCTCACACCTGCAAAAGAAACTGCTCGAGGAGGATGGAATCTATCATCCTCTATGGTTAGCCTTGCAGGCAGATTTCGAACTGACAGCTGTGGTCCGTTCACGTCAGCTTCATATCTACCGGAATGGTAAGAAAGTGCTAGTATTGGCGGGAAAGGCGGCGCCAAAGGTCATTCGAGAAGATAAGATTTGTGAACTTTTAAACAACTTATGATTTATATTTAGATGACACATATACGAAAGATACAACCAGAAGAGATACCCGTGTTGGATGATTTCTTGTACGAAGCCATTTTCATTCCGCAAGGAATGGTTCCCCCGCCACGCGACATCATCGAGCAGGAGGATTTGCAGGTCTATGTTCGTGGCTTTGGAGAGTCACCTCACGACCATTGCTTAGTGGCAGACTGTGACGGAAAGATCGTCGGTGCCGTATGGGTAAGGATTATGAATGATTATGGGCACCTCGACGACCAGACCCCATCGTTGGCCATCTCCCTCTACCCCACCTATCGAGGTCAAGGTATCGGTACGCAACTGCTTCGTCAGATGATGGACCTGCTCCGTCAGGAAGGCTATGCACAAGTATCATTGTCGGTACAGAAGGAGAACTATGCGCTCCGCATGTATCAAAAGGAAGGATTCGAGATTGTGGAGGAGAGAGGGGATGAAGTGCTGATGAGGGCAAAATTGAAATAAACAAGCCATCATGACATTCCTTACGAAGTGATAAATCTACATTTTTTTCATTCAACAAAAAAAACAAAACCTCTGCCATAATTTGGCGCATCTTTACGTTATATTTGCAAAAAAAGTTCGATATGGCAAATAACGATAAAGGACAAAGTTTAATCAGTAAATATGTCTGGGTGATCGACACTATCTATCGTAGGCGTAAGATATCTTTCAAGGAATTGAACGAAAGGTGGGTTCGCGACACAGATATCAGTAGAGGTTTGGATATACCCAAACGAACCTTTGATAACTGGCGTTGTGCCATTTGGGATCTGTTTCAAATCAATATAGCTAATGAGAAGCGAGGTGAGTACCGTTATTATATTGAAAACGAAGATGATATCAACGATGGAGAATTGCGTTCTTGGCTCTATAACACATTATGCGTCAGTAATGCCGTGGCGAGTAGTCAAAGCGTGAAGGACCGTATTCTTCTGGAATATGTTCCTTCTGGACAGCACTATCTTCAAACCATCATCGAGGCCATGAAGGAGAACCGTGTGCTCAACATGACCTATCATAGTTTTTGGAAAGACGAAGAGAAGATTTACGACGTGCAGCCCTATTGTGTTAAGTTATTTCATCAAAGATGGTATATGGTAGCACAGGGGAGCTATCATGATGGTGAGCCAAGGATATATGCATTAGATCGTATTCAGGAATTAACTGTGAAGGATGAGACATTTGAGATGCCGAAGGATTGGGATGCGAAAGAATATTTTGATGGTTGTTTCGGTATTATCACCGATCAACAGGTGGAGAAGCAGGTAATCAAGATAAAGGCATCTGCAGGTCAAGCCAATTACATACGTAGTCTGAAGATACATGAATCGCAAGAGGAGGTGGAACGCAATGAGGAATACAGTATCTTCACCTTCTTTCTTCGTCCCCAGTTTGATTTTCAGCAAGAACTATTGAAGAATGGAGAAGGAATAGCGGTGCTTGAGCCTCTTTGGCTTCGCAACGAGATAGGAGAAAAGATAAAAAGGATGTGGGATAAATATAAAAGAAAGAAATGAAAGACTTTGCAGCAATAGATTTTGAAACAGCCAACAATGAGCCATCATCGGTATGTTCCGTAGGTGTTGTGATTGTGCGAGATGGAGAGATAGTCAACACCTTTTATTCGCTGATTCAACCGGAGCCCAACTACTATATCTATTGGTGTTCGCGGGTGAATGGACTTTCTCATGAGGACACGGACGATGCGCCCGTCTTCCCCAAGGTATGGGCGCAGATCGAACCGTTGATAGAAGGTTTGCCCCTTGTGGCGCATAACAGTTCATTTGACGAAGGATGTCTGAAGGCCGTCTTCCGCACCTATCAGATGGATTATCCTGATTACGAGTTCCATTGCACCTGCGTTGCAGCACGGAAACATTTCGGGAAGCGCTTGCCCAACCATCAGTTGCACGTCGTTGCCGAAGCCTGTGGCTACCATCTGGAGAACCACCATCATGCATTGGCGGATGCGGAGGCTTGCGCTTGGATTGCTAGGGAGATATTGTGAGCAAGTATGAATTAGATTTACCTTAAATACTAAACTATATTAAAAGAAATATGAAAGATCAAATTGAAATCTATCAAACAGAAGACGGACAAACACAGATTGATGTCCGACTGGAAAACGAGACGGTGTGGCTGACAGCCAACCAAATGGCTGTATTGTTCAATAGGGATGAGAAGACCATACGAAAGCATGTAAATAACGTGTTTTCTGATTGCGAAGTGGAAAAAGAAAGCAACACGCATTTTTTGCGTGTTGCTCATTCTGACAAACCTGTGGCATTCTATACACTTGATGTAATCATATCTGTTGGTTATCGCGTCAAAAGCCAGCGCGGTGTACAATTCCGAAAATGGGCTAACCGTGTATTAAAGGAATACTTGGTAAAGGGCTATGCTATTAATCAGCGCATCCACAGAGAACAGATCAGTGAACTTCGCCAATTAGTAAGTATGCTGAGTCGCACAATTCAGGGCCAGCCTCTGCTTTCCACTGACGAAACCAATGCCCTTTTCGAAGTGGTGACGGACTATACCTATGCGCTTGATACACTCGACAACTATGACTATGAGAGACTGACCATAGATAAGACCACCAAGGAAGAACCCTTTCATGCAACATACGAAAATGCGATGGAAGAGATTCGTCTTCTTCGTGAAAAATTTGGTGGTTCAGTTCTCTTTGGTAACGAAAAGGACGACTCGTTCAAGAGTAGCATAGGTCAGATTTATCAGACCTTTGATGGAGATGAGCTATATCCAAGTGTGGAGGAGAAAGCTGCTATGTTGCTTTATCTCGTGACTAAAAACCACTCATTCAGCGACGGCAACAAACGAATTGCCGCCACCCTTTTCCTTTGGTTCCTCAATAACAACCGTATTCTCTATCGCAAGGACGGATCAAAACGTCTTGCCGACAATACGCTCGTAGCTCTGACCCTGATGATTGCCGAGAGCAAAACAGAGGAGAAAGATGTGATGGTGAAGGTGGTGGTGAACCTAATCAACCAGGAGAATGTGTAAAAGATGATTGCACCTGAATTGTGAGTGATATATTGTATATAATTCATTATTCTTTTGTTTCTTTTGTAAATGTACAAATTATAATTAAACAATTGTTTATTAGAGTTTTGTAAAATAAATTTGAATATTTTGTAACAAACTTTTGAACATTTTGTAACATAGAATTGAACATTTTATTGTAAGTTTTTGAACATTTTGTTGTATAAAATTGAACATTTTGTATATTTGTAATGTAAAAAAAAGACTGCAAATGGATGGATATGTAAGACAAAAATACAATGAGATTGTTGAAAGAATTAAAGAGCCAAGGCGATTCATTCAAGTGTTAGCGGGACCACGTCAGGTAGGTAAGACTACGTTAGTGCGACAAGTTCTGTCCAACATTGACATTCCGTATGTCAGTGAGAATGCAGATTTAGTGGATTCCACGGATACGGATTGGATAAGGAAAGTATGGCAAGCTGTACGAATGCAGATGTTGCTGGAGGGACAGAAGGAAACGATTTTGGCAATCGATGAAATTCAGAAACTGAACAATTGGAGTGAAGCCGTAAAACGAGAATGGGACAATGACACGCGTAATAATATAAACATCAAAGTTGTGTTGTTGGGAAGTTCCAGATTGCTTTTGAAAAAGGGACTTACAGAGTCGTTGGCAGGCAGATTCGAGCTTATCCGCATTGGACATTGGAGTTATCAGGAGATGCACGATGCATTTGGTTGGGATGTGGACAAGTACATCTATTATGGAGGATACCCAGGAGCAGCAGCTTTTGTTGACAATGAAAAGCGATGGAAACGATATGTCAAAGACTCGTTGGTGGCACCGTCTATAGAAAAGGATGTGCTTATGACATCCAACATCTACAAACCAGCCTTGATGAGGCAATTGTTTGATATTGGGTGTAGTTATTCAGGAGAATTGCTTTCTCTGACCAAGATTGTTGGTCAATTGCAGGATGCAGGTAATGCAACCACCATTGCTCACTATATCAATATTTTGGATGAATGTAATCTAATAGCCGGATTACAAAAGTATGCGATGGATGATGCACGAAAGTACAATTCAATTCCCAAGTTTCAGGTTTACAACAACGCACTCTTAACTGCATTCAAAGGACGGTCATATAAAACAGATCGGATAGACACGGAGGCATGGGGACGATGGGTGGAATCAGCCATTGGAGCGCATTTGCTCAGTCAGGCTGCCGAACTAGATTATAAACTCTTTTACTGGAGAGAGCGTGCCGATGAGGTGGATTTCATCATAAAATCTCAGCACAAATGCATAGCCATAGAGGTGAAGAGTGGACGCAGAGGTACCAACAAAGGATTGCCACTCTTCGAAAAGGCCTTCCATCCAGACCTCAGTTTTGTCGTTGGTACGGGAGGTGTTGACATCGAGACGTTCTTGAAGAGCGATGTGGGGCGGTTGTTGTAAATAGCATGCATTAGTGGATACAAAGGCTTAGGGCTGAATGGAGAGGGGAAACTTAGAAAAGAATCAACATGTAAGGAATACTTACAAGTTCAACAAGAAGGGAAAAGAAAAGTATCTCGTGTCGTGAAATACCATATTCCCAATCGCAAGGACGGATCAAAACGTCTTGCCGACAATACGCTCACAGCTCTAACCCTGATGATTGCCGAGAGCAAAATAAAGGTGAAAGATGTGATGGTGAAGGTGGTGCTGAACATGATTAACCAGAGTAACGAGTGACCCAGAGGCATGTACATGTATGGAGAGGAAACTGTTATGATTTTTTAGTACTTTTACCTGTTGGATGAATTAGAATAATGCATATTTAACTTGTCCTATGGGTTTGTTTTTGAGAAAATTAAAATATTGCAGTAATGTGAA
>JBGUIU010000098.1:0-1660 GCA_045113275.1 Paludibacteraceae bacterium | reverse complement strand
CAGTGACGAATGACAGTACCGTACAGCTGATCTGTCCGGAGGAATTCGCACTGGGCTCTTATACTGCTACACTGGTGATGTATGATGCACAGAACGGACGAGGTGCAAGTGATTTTGTCTTCCATGTGATGCTACAGGATGACCCAACGAACAGTTACTATGTGAAGGTATGGAATGATGTGGTGATCTGTCGGAACGGAGATAACAAGTTCGTTTCCTATCAGTGGTATAAGAACCGCAAGCTGGTAGAAGGGGCTACACTCCAGTATTATAATGATGTTGAGTTGCTGGACGGGGAGTATCTGATATATGTGACCGACCAGACAGGAAAGAGCTACTTCATTGAACCGAAACAATTTGAACGGGTAGAGGCATCCTATTCCATTGCAGCGGAGCCATCCATTGTGAACCGAGGAGCCGACTTCACGGTGGTTGTGTCGGGAGTCGAACCAGAACAGTTGAAGTACGCCCGCATCGTGGTGTATCGCAACGATGGTGTGGTGGTGAACATCTTAGATGATGTGGAGACGGAGAATGAGATGCACCTTTCCGCAATAGGTGATTATGTGATAGTACTGACCGTAAATGACGGAAAGAATGCGAATTGTAAGGTGTTGATAAAATAATGAAATTAGAGAAGAGAGTATTTCTTAAATTCCTATGGATACTGTTGGCATTTCTACCGCAGTATGTTGGAGCGCAGGACAAGTTGTTTAACATCTCTGTCGGAGGTGGATTTGATGACTTGATTTATACTCAGGATATGGGAAGAAGATATGTGGGTGGAAATGTGATGTTAGAGGGACAGTATCAGCAGTTCTTCTCGAAAAAACTTGGTTATGCAGTGGGGGTACAATTCACTTATCTCTCTGCAGGTTGCGATTTTAAAGACATCATTGAAAAATCATTCGAAGAAAGAGATGAGGTGTCTTATGGTAATCTTTACGAAAAACAAAGATTTTTTCAGATTGATGTGCCGGTACTCCTTTATCTTCGTCTCAAAATAAATTGTCGTTCCCAGTTTCTCTTTGGAGTTGGCCCGAAATTTTCCATCCCTCTCGTTTCTAAATTTGAATATTTAACAGAATCTTTTGGGGATGGTAATAATATAAATACAGAGTTGTTGGATGTCTTATCCGATAGAGTCAACGAACAAAATGAGAAAAAGTGGGGCAATATAGATACAGAAATTCTCATTTTCTCACTTTATATGGATATAAAGTGGAGCTATGTTATCAAAAATTCGTGGATGCTACACATCGGAACCTATTTCTCGTATGGGTTGAATGATTTGGCATCGAATCACGATGCTCAGTTTGGATTTGATAATAAAAGCATTTTGAATGCTACCATTACAGGAAAGGTGATTCCTATCTGCGCTGGATTGAAGATGGGTGCCTCATTCCCTCTTCAAAGGAAGGGGAGAAGAATAGCGTATGATGGCTTTTAGTGTAGTCATTGTGAAACATGTTTGTTAATCATACGATGTGTGTTGATAAAATAAAGATAATGAATTGGTAATAAAATAGCAATGCGTATGTATATTTGCAAAAAAAATAGATGCCATGAGAAATATTCTTGTTATATTTTTATCTTTTGTAGTGTTTTTAGGATATGCTTCGCCTCCTGCTAATTTAAGTGGGTGGAGTATCGTGTTTGA
>JBGUIU010000097.1:0-1649 GCA_045113275.1 Paludibacteraceae bacterium | reverse complement strand
ACAGAAGTTAAGCTCAGTGGTGCCGAAAATAGTGCTCTGGCGACGGGGTGTGAAAATAGGGAGATGCCAATACTTGTAGCGAGTTTTCTTTTATCTGATGAAGCTGACTTTTACAGTCGGCTTTTTTATTTTGAGTTTGTGTTTGACATTTTTGTTGTCCTTTCTAAAGCCAACCGCCTTCTCCCGATTTATGGGCGGTTGGTACATATACAAATTTGAGAGCCAATCATTATATTTCTAATTAAGTTTTAGAAGTATAGTGATTGGCTCTTTTTTTGTTGCAAAAAATTTTTAAGAGGTGATTATTTTGTATGTAGATCCTATGCTTTACGCTGCCGAGGAATTAGCAAACGCTGTTGTCATTCAAGCGGCAATTGATTACAGACAAGCCATGAAAGATTTGTGGTTGTGTCCGAGAGACGCAAAAGCAAAATATATGCTTGAAGATTGCGAGAACTTTTTTAAGTCTCGATATTTTAATTTTTATACGTCCATTAACGGAGTTTGGCTGATGAACAAGCTCAAGGAAGAATTTAAAACAAAAACGATAAAGGAGTTGGAGAAATGTATTTCACCGATGATAAAAAGCTGCAGAGATTTGAACGTGAGATGAAAATCGTACCGAATTTCGAAAGGAAAGAGGTATGGGAGTACACTGACAGCTGCAACGAGTGTAAGAATTACGAGTGCAAGCTCGAAAGTTGCATGGAGGCTCATTGTCCGTATCTCAAGCGAAAAATCCGTTCTAA
Source organism: Paludibacteraceae bacterium (assembly GCA_045113275.1). Classification (GTDB taxonomy): domain Bacteria; phylum Bacteroidota; class Bacteroidia; order Bacteroidales; family Paludibacteraceae; genus UBA1181. Next base: position 900 of record JBGUIU010000097.1, on the reverse strand, counting down.
TTCTATTGTCACAAGAGATTTGGTTGAGACCTTTCTTTTAGATCATCCATATATACCTTTTGCCCACCGCGTTATTGATATGCTCGCAAAGTACAAAGGTAACAAGCTCTTTTGCAGCAAAGCTCATAAGTCGGCGTTTGAAGCGGCTATGAGTGAAATCAATGACGATGACTATGACCATATCGCTTGCGTATATGTTCTGACCATCCGCCCGGATATTTGGGAACACTGCGTACATACCTCACAAGGGTATCTGTGTATGTCGGCAGAAATCGAACAAAAAGACAGGGTTCTCGTTTCATTTGCCAACGACATCTATCGCAGCACTACAAGGTTATCATTAAAAGAAATCTCCTTTCGCAGAAACATCAACGATAAGGAGTTTTATTATATCTGCAACGCTATCTTGATTCGAAGATTCGGATTGGCGGTTATCAAAAAAGGTGTGTGACTGTTATGAATAGAGTTCGCAGATATCAGACAAACAGAAAAAGGAGTGAAGAAATGAAAGAAAAATATCCCGTGCTTATTGGACATTCAACAAGAGCATGCAAAAAGCTCTTTACAATGGAACAGGTTGCGGATTTTATTTGTGAGCAAGGGCTGTATGGTGAGGTAACCATCGAAACGCCGGAGGGCTTGATGCTTATTTCTACCTACGGCATTTACCTTGACAAAGTCACAGATATGGAATACCGTGAGCAGCTACTTGAAATTTTAGAGCCAAAGCAACATGCTCTTGAAAAAGCTGAATTCGGATTTGCATTCGGAGAAATATTATAGAACTTTACGGTTCGGAAAGGAAAAAAGACCATGAACGAGTATGAAAGACTTCGCAGACAGGCTATAGTCCTTCGGGATATGTATCCGCCCGGTAGCCGTGTTGAGTGCCTTTATATG
>JBGUIU010000096.1:0-16884 GCA_045113275.1 Paludibacteraceae bacterium | reverse complement strand
TTACTTAGTTCGAATTAGGTTGACAGCTCCTTTTTCTTTATATTCAACGTCATCGGTTCCTTTAGCTTTTATCACGTAGTAATAAGTACCGACAGTTCCTAATTTGCCATTGATATTACCGTCCCATCCTTGTGTGATATCTTCCGATTCATATACGCGTCGTCCCCATTGATCATAGATACATATATAAAAGGAGGCAATAGAACGATAGGCAACGCGAAATTCATCATTAGTGCCATCTCCATTAGGGGTAAATGCATTAGGAACCTGTAGCATTGATTCTGCAATCTGAAGACATGCATAAGATTTATGGTTACAGATGCTATCGTTGCGGATATTACTTACGGTCAACTCTATACAATATAAGTTAGGGTCGCCGATCACGTAAGAGTTTATTTCTTTTTCAAAAAGGACAAAAGCACTTCTAAAATCAGCTTGAGAAGCACTGTTGCCATTGGCAATTGCCCATTCAAAGTGGTTCGCCATTTCGTTAGCGTTGCAAACGAAATTGAGTGTCAGTGCACCAGAAGATCTGAAATTAGCAGCTTTATTTAACGCTTCTTTGAAACTTTCAGAGAAAACGATCATTGAATCAGAACCCGTGTCACCTTCATGTTTTTGAGCCGCATTGGTAATCATATAAGGATAAGCAACTACAGCTTGTGTGTAGAACGTATCTGTAAGGATTTTTTGAGTTGACGTACCAGAAGTTAAATCTTCTATTTCGAATGGCGTGTCAACATACGGCATCTTATTTAGGGTAATGTAAGATGAACCTGTAAATTCATCTTTGATTTCCTCTATTTTAGTGCCTCCGTTTTCGTCAGACAAAAATGAGTTATATTTTACACTTAAAGTACGGTTGATCTTTTTTTCATTTCCATACTCTGTTTGATAATACATTGTAGGGGAAATGTACAGGGTAAGATCCGAACAGATGACGGTATCTTTTATCCAATAGACACTATCCATTGGTTGATATTGTGTAACCCATGTAAAGGCGTGACATTGACGGTCAATATCGCACGAATCACCCCCATATTTTACCAAATAACCCACATTCGCATCTATCTTTTTTAATGTAACACTCTGACTATCAGCTGATACTTTAAAATTCTTTTTCGATATGGAAATTGTATCAATTATAGTAGAGTCATTCTCTATTTTTGTCTGTATTTTGTACCATTTACAGTTGTAGATGGATGGATTATCGCAAGAAAAAACGATCGAAGCATCGGTGGTATCTGTCAATAATAGACACTCTCCTTTTGAGTTGTAAGAGAAACCATTTTTTGAGTCTTTGAAAGAGAAATTTTGAGCCATTAATAAAATGGATGAACTCAAAAATAGGCTTGAAAAAAATATTTTTTTGAACATTATATTTTCTTTAATTTGAATGTATTTCTTGCAAAAATAGAAAGAAAACTTGATATGGCAAAGTTCAGAAAGCACATACATTTATCCAATGTGTTAATTTACATTTACTGATTCTTTATCTTACTTTTGAGAAACGATAGAATTGAATAATTATTTTTCATAGGGTAAAAAAACGGACTTCTTTCCTACTCTTTTTCCCCTATTTCACCTTGGATTTTCATGGCGAATTGTAGATGATAAATGTGAGCTTTGGAGAAAGTTTTAGCCGTACATTTTTATATTCAAAAAAACAATTGCAAAACCCTGAAATTCTATGAGCATTATTTCTATTTTTTTATAACTTTGCAAAATCCATATCTTATAGATAGGAGAAATATAAACAACGAAATAGGAAATGAAGAGATTTTGGTGTAGTATTTTATTTTTTTCAGCCATCTTTTTTCAAGTGATTGCGAATGACTTGAATTATCCTAGAAAAGTGGTAGATGGAAAGGTGTATTACGAGTATCCTGTTCAGAAAAGTGAAGGGTTTTACTCTATATGCAAGAAATTTGGTGTTACGGAAGAAGAGATAAAAGCTGTCAATCCAGGAACAGAGAAAGGATTGTCATACGATACAATCATATTGATTCCATACAAAGAGCAAGCGTATGTCATGCATAAGGTGGATCGCAAAGAGACATTGTATGCTATTTCCAGAAAATATGAAGTAACAATAGAGGACATTTACGAAATGAATCCTTCTTTGAAAAAAGAGGGATTGAAGTCTGGTACAGTGATAAAGATTCCGCAGAAGAAAAAGGTAAATGTACAGACGTTGACGGTAAATGATTCTTTACCTAAGTTACAAAAGGAGAATAAACCTACTTTTTCTGTACATGTTGTTGAAAAAGGGGAAACATTATATAGTATCAGTCGGTCTTATGGTATCTCATCGGATGAGATTATTCGATTGAATCCTGAGGTGAAAGAAGGTGTTAAGATTGGACAGAAGCTGATTATCCCTCCAGTTCATGCAAACACAAAGATTAAAGATAACTCGGTAGAGGGTAAAAACACAAAATTCATCACACATCAAGTTAAGAAAAAAGAGACATTATACTCTATCTCAAAGACATATGGTGTGACGCATGAAGAGATTGTGAAATTAAATCCGAATGTTAACGATGGATTGAAGGAAGGAATGATCTTAATTATTCCTCCATCATTCTCCAACACAATGGTTCTTAAGGATTCTGTAGCTGAAGGTCCGGAGTGTGTAAATCCGTTGGATTCAATCTCTGATATAGAACATATGTTCAATCGTTCCACTACGCCAAAGAAGAATATCAATGTAGCAATTGCTCTACCATTTCAATTGTCGAAAGCTGCGGATAAAAACAAGATAGATGGTAACACAAAGAAATTTTTGGAGTTTTATCAAGGTTTCTTGTTGGCAGTAGATAGTTTGAGAAAGCAAGGTATCTCATTCAATCTTTACACGTATGATTCAGGTAAGAATGAGGCCGAGATCCGAAAGATTCTTGAAAAGAATGAATTAAAGAATTTGGATTTATTGATTGGTCCGGCATATACTTCTCAGATCAAACCAATGGCTGATTTTGCCATAGAAAACAATGTGAAGTTGATTATTCCGTTCTCATCCAAATCAGACGAGACATATAATAATCCAAACATATTTCAGATAAATCCTCCTCAGGAGAAGTCGATAGCACAGATGGCTGATTTATTTATCCGTCAGTTCCATAATAAAAACATTGTGTTATGGAGGTTCTCAAATCCGACTTATGATGATAAACAGGCGTTTGCGGATACGTTAACAGCTATGTTGACAGAACGAAAGATTCCATTCAAGACTGTAATCTTTGATAATATAGCTACGATTCGAGCTGCATTGGTGACAGACAAAGAGAATGTTGTCGTTCCATTGACAACGAATCAGGTTGCATTAAGTCAGTCATTACCAATGGTTAACACATTACAGACGGATAAGCGAATCATTTCATTGTTTGGATTCACTGAGTGGCAGAATTATCAAAGCATAAGTAAGGATTTATATGTTTTGAGTACGTATTATGCATCTCAGTTCCATATAGATTTCGCCAATCCAGAGGTGCGTAACTATTTAATAAAATTCCGTCATTTCTATAATTCAGAACCATTTAACTCTCATTTTCAATATGGTATGTTAGGATATGATATGGCGATGTATTTCTCTACCGCTATCTCTCAGCACGGACATGATTTTGAGTTTGTTGATGCACCTGTCAATGTGAATCCAATTCAAAGCAAATTTAAGTTTGTTCGTTTGAATGAGAAGGCAGGTTTTTATACTACGGGTATGTACATAATCAATCATAATGAGATCACCGGACAGATTGCGTATGATGGAGAGACTATGAAAGAGTGTCCTATTTGTGGTGAGAAATTGAAGAAGATTGAGGCTCAACAAAAGAAGAAGAAATGATGATGCGACGCATAGGATGGCTCTGTTTGGTGTGGATAATATCGCTTCCCTTATTTTCTCAGCAGTTACGGAGGGAGTATGAGCGAGAACTATCGGTTGGATGTACGGGTGGTGTAGGCCTTTCACGAGTCAGTTTTTTGCATAATAATGCATATCGTATGAATGAATTGGGTAATCAGGGGTTTACCACAGGTTACCGAATGGGAGTTGTGACTCGTTTCTTATCACAAAGACATTTTGGAATACAGCTGGAATTAAATTATGTTCGCTCTGGTTGGTCTGAACTGTTTTATGATGATTCGGGTGTTTCGAGAGTGAATGAATATGATATGCAAAATGTTAGGCTCACAAGGAGACTGCACTATTTGGAGATTCCGTTTTTGGCACATATCTATTTTGGTGAACGACGAGTTCGTTTCTTTTTCGAATTGGGTCCTGAGGTCAGTGTCATGATGAAATATGGAGACTTAACATGGAACATCCCCGAAACAGATGAACGAAGAAACGCTATTCCATTGGATGATCCTCGATTAGGTGATGATTATGGACGATTGGATTATGGATTAGCCGGCGGAATCGGTTTTGATATTCAGACAGGAAAAATACATACGATAATAGGTGGTCGTTTCACCTATGCGTTTAATGATTTGTACGGAAACAATAAGTCAGATGTGTTTCAACGTTCAAATAATCAGTTGTTAAATATTACAGCCACGATATTGGTACCAGTTTTAAAATATAAAGAAAAGAAAAGATAGTTATGGAGTATGCAAGAATTATATTAAAACCTAAAAAGGAGGAGTCGTTGCTTCGTTTTCATCCATGGGTTTTTTCTGGTGCAATTCAGAATATAATAGGCTCACCGAAGGAAGGTGATTTAGTTGAAGTTTATACATGTAATAAAGAATATTGTGCTATTGGACACTATCAAATAGGTTCCATAGCTGTAAGAATATTATCTTTTGAAAAACAGCCTCTTGTATATGAATTTTGGAGAGATAAAATAGCCAAAGCTTATCAAATGCGTGTTGCATTAGGTATTGCTGATAATTGTCATACAAATACATTTCGTTTGGTCCATGGCGAGGGCGACTCTCTTCCGGGATTGATTGTTGATGTGTATGGTGAGACAGCCGTGCTTCAAGCACATTCTGTAGGTATGCATTACATCCGTCAAGACTTAGCTAAGGCAATTGTCGAAGTGATGGGTGGAAAAGTAAAGAATGTGTTCTATAAATCGGAAGCCACTCTCCCATTCAAAGCAAATGTAGATGCTCAAGATGGCTATTTGATTGGCGATTGTCAAAGCGAATGTTTGGCTACAGAGAATGATCTTAAGTTTCATGTCGATTGGCTAAAAGGACAAAAGACCGGTTTCTTTGTGGATCAGAGAGAGAACAGGGCTTTATTGGAACGATATTCCAAAGACCGTTCAGTCCTGAATATGTTTTGTTATACAGGAGGGTTCTCTTTTTATGCTATGCGCGGAGGTGCAAAGCTGGTTCACTCAGTAGATAGTTCAGCCAAAGCAATAGAATTGACGAATCAGAATGTGGAATTAAATTTCCCTGGTGATAAGAGACACCAAGCCTTTGCTACGGATGCTTTTAAGTATCTTGATGACATAAAAAAAGACGAATATGATTTAATAATCCTTGATCCTCCTGCATTCGCAAAGCATAGGGATGTTCTTAGAAATGCACTTCAAGGATATAAAAAGCTGAATGCCAAGGCTTTCGAGAAAATTAAGTCAGGCGGAATCTTATTTACCTTCTCCTGTTCTCAGGCGGTGAATAAAGAGCAGTTCCGATTGGCTGTATTTAGTGCTGCAGCTATGTCTGGACGGAATGTTCGTATTCTTCATCAGTTGACACAGTGTGCTGATCACCCTATTAATATTTATCATCCTGAAGGAGAATATCTCAAGGGATTAGTTTTATATGTTGAATAAATGAATATCGTATGTACACAGTATTGTTTTGGATTATAATAGCTATTCTTGTATTTGACTTTATATTAGAATTAGTTTTAGATCACCTTAATGGTAAAAATGTAAGTTTAGAGTTGCCTGATGAGGTAAAAGGAATTTATGATGAGCAAGAATACAAGAAGCAGCAAGAATATTTTAAGGTGAACCAGAAATTTGGTTCGCTGTCGAGCATCTTTTCGTTTGTTGTGATGATGCTGATGTTTTTCTTGTTTGGATTTGCCTTTGTTGATAATATCGCAAGAGGCTGTACAACTGTACCTATTCTTATCTCTTTGATTTTCTTTGGAATACTATTTTTTGCGAATGAGATCATATCATTACCATTCGGTATATATAAAACATTTGTAATTGAAGAGAAGTTTGGCTTTAATAAGATGACACCAAGTTTATATGTGGTTGATACGATTAAAAGCTGGTTATTGTCCGTTATACTTGGAGGTGGTATCATTGCCCTTTTGATGTTGTTTTACGAAAAGACTGGTGAATTCTTTTGGATTATCGCATGGGGATTGATGGCCCTGATTAATATATTCATGTTGATGTTTTATTCCAATCTGATAGTTCCATTATTTAATAAGCAGACTCCATTGGAGGATGGTGAATTACGAACTGAAATAGAGAAATTCTGTGAACAGGTTGGTTATCAGTTAGAGAATCTATATGTTATTGATGGTTCGAAGCGTACCACCAAGGCAAATGCCTATTTTACAGGATTAGGAGCCAAGAAACGAATTGTGTTATATGATACTTTAATGGATAATCTTACAACCCAAGAGATCGTTGCCGTATTGGCTCATGAAATAGGTCACTATAAGCATAAGCATACACGCACAATGTTGATCATCTCCCTATTGAACTTAGGTGTGATGTTTTATTTGTTGTCGCTTGCTTTAGGTACTCCAGAAGAAGGAAATATGTATATAGCTCAAGCATTAGGTAGTGAACATCCATCATTTCATTTTGGTATTATTGTATTAGGTATATTATATGCACCGATATCATTGTTGTTGAGCATTGGATCAAATATACTATCTAGAAAGCATGAATATCAAGCAGATTCATTTGCAAAAGAACATGGATTAGGCGAATCGTTGGCTGAGGCATTGAAAAAACTATCAGTCTCTACCCTCTCAAATTTAAATCCACATCCAGCATATGTCTTTTTCCATTATTCACATCCGACATTGCTACAGAGATTGAAGAATTTGAAATAAAAAATTCAGATGAGTTCGTAGGATTTTTAAATTTCTTTCGATTCCCTAGTTTTTTCAAAGGGTGAAATTATAGAACTCATCTTCAATACGATTCAAGGACCGGTTTAATTTAAATCGGTCCTTTTTGTTGAAGAAAAATTTGTTTTCATTGAATAACTCCTTTTTCTCAGTAAGATTCTACAGAATAGAGTGAGCAGAGAAAAAAAAATATGCTACATTTGAATATTGTTTAAGAGAGAATGAAATCATGTATATATCAACATAAAATCTTGTAATATGAAATTTAAACTTTTACCATTATTTGCTTTATTTGTAATCTTCCCGACATATGCGTCAGTTGTCATTAATGAGATTATGGTACGCAATGTCTCGTTTAAAGTTGACGATAAATTCAACTTTTCAGGTTGGGTTGAGCTATATAATTCAGGAGCAGAGGTTGTTGATCTCAGCCGATGTTTCTTTTCGAATGATTTAGAGAACCAATATTTATGGCAGAATCAGTCAAATGTAGAGATTCAGCCAGGCTCCTATGCTATATTTTATTTTGATGAACTAAATAGTGCAAATCATGCTAGTTTTAAATTGGACAGTGATGGTGGAACGCTTTGTTTATCAGATGGCAATGGAAATATTTTAGATATTGTTGATTATCCTAAACCTTATCGAAATTCATCATACGGTCGTGTAAGAGATGGAGAAGATAGTTTTACATTTTTCCAGACTCCGTCTTTTCAGACCTCTAATAATTTATCACAGATAGCTGATAAGCAAACATCTATGCCTCAGTTTTCGGTTAAAGGAGGATTCTTCAGTTCCCCTCAAACGGTAACGATCACGGTTGATAATCCATCTGCAAAGATCTATTATACAACCAATGGTAGTGAACCCAAACCGACTTCTGGTACGTTATACAATAGTCCGATTACCCTATCTACCACGACTCCGCTACGTGCCATTGCTGTCGTGGATGGTGAAGTGAGTAGTGATGTGAATACGGCCACTTATTTTATTGGAATGTCTAATATACCGACCTCTGTTAAGGTGGTTTCACTGGTGACGGACCGTGATTATGTATATGGAGATGAGTTAGGCGCATTGGTTGTGGGACGAAACGGTAGTACAGTTCCATCAAACTGTGGTTCGATGGATAGAATAGCTAATTATATGAATGATTGGGATCGTCCATGTAATTTTGAGGTATATGATGAAAACAAAAGTGCTATGGTCAATCAGGAGGTTAAGATCAGTGCATTTGGTGCCTGTTCCCGAACGAAGTCCATTAAATCCGTTGCAGTAAAAGCGAATAAGATATCAGGCAATAATAAGTTTGATTGTAATTTGTTTAGAGAGAAACCAGCCTTGAAATGGAAAGGTTTGGTGTTACGTAATTCTGGAAACGATTTTGGTAGAATGTTATTTAGAGATGGATACATTCAGACGGTTGCTGCATCAGGGATGGAAATAGATCATCAGGCATATGAACCGACGGTTGTCTTTATGAATGGTGAGTACTATGCTATGTTAGGTATGCGTGAGCGTACAAACAAGGATTTTGTCTATTCTAACTATGGCTTGAAAGAAGAGGATATCTGTATCAATGTTACGTCAAAAACAGGATCGACAGAATGTGAAGATTTTCAATTGGTAAAAAACATAGCTAATAATGCAAATTCTTCTGATGCGTTTAGCCGAATTGATGAACTTATTGATGTGGATGAATTCCTGAATTATATTATGACCGAAATCTATATCTTTAATAAAGACTGGTCGGATAATAACAACAAAGCATGGAAGCGCAACGAAGATGGTAAATGGCGTTGGATTTTGTTTGATACAGAGTATTCTACTTCGTTATATGAGGAAAACATGACAAATGATGGTTTTTCAAACCTTTCCAATCTTCCCTATTTAAGTCAGTTGATTAAAAATCCAGAGATGAGCAGACGACTTATGACAAAATTTGTTGCTCATGCTGGAACAACGTTTGATGAGGTGAATACAGCAACCATCTTGGATAGTATGATGAACATGCTAAGTCAGGAAGCTGATTATTTTAGAAACTTCCTTGCTCAGAAGAATATCAAGGAAACATCATTGTCATGGCAAGAAGAAGCGATGAAGGTGCGTAACTTCCTTGTCGCAAGACAGAATGTGGTCTTTAATCATGTGGCTAATAATTTAAATTACGGCACTCCTGTCCCACTTCGAATTTATTCTAATATTCCAGGTGCATCCTACACCTTAAATGGATTGGAACCAATCAACAAGAGTGATTTCCACAGTAAATATTTCACAGGAAGTCAGATCTCGGTTAAGGCGAATGCTCCTGTAGGATATAAATTCCAGAAATGGGAGATTTGTAGAGAGAATTATCTTATAAATACGAATGATTCATGGAAATATCTTTATCTAAGTGATTCTGTAGCTACTCCATATAATTGGAAAGAACTATCGTTCGATGACACACAATGGCAATCAGGAGAAGCGCCTCTCGGTAGCAGCATATCCTATTATGTCAAGACGAATGTCTCTGGTTCATCAAGTAGTTCTTGGCCTGGTATGGGTGGTATCGGCGGTGGCGGCATTGGCGGAGGTATTGGTGGCGGTGGCATCGGTGGAGGAATTGTATTCCCAGGTTTTGGTTCTTCTGCAGCAAAGACCACGTTCCTTAGAAAAGAAATAAACATTAATAATTTGAATTCATATAGCAATGAGTTACAATGTTTGGCTCATATAAGTGATGGTGCTATCATATATCTGAATGGTAAGGAGATATATCGTTATAATTTGCAAGATTATGTTAATGATACGACAAGAGCGATATATGAGATGGATTCTTATGCAACCCTTCGTTTTAATATACGTCGAAGTGACTTTGTTGAGGGACGAAATGTGATTGCCGTAGAGTTACATAGTGCAAAGAACTCATCATCTATAGCTTTTGATCTTTCGTTGTTGGATGAGAATACAGGTGTGACCGTTACGAACACCTATAACAAGGATGAGTATTCAGGCAATGTAAATGAAGCATTTGTCATACGTGCAATATTCGAAAGCGATAATAGTTCAACATCATACGATAAGTTGTATATCAATGAAGTGTGTGCCGCCAATAAACAATATGTGGATGAGTTCCGTCAGGATGAGGATTGGATTGAGATATACAATGACGGAAATGTACCAGTGGATTTAGGTGGATTGTATTTATCTGATAAACGAAAAGAGTTGGATAGATTCCAGATCCCTACGGGATATCCATCGTTGACCACCGTTCCAGCAAAAGGTTATTTGATATTCTGGGCTGATGCCGATTCTTCTTCTCAAGGACCATTGCATACGAATTTTGAGATAGCCAAGGATAAGGGACAAACGATTTCTTTGTCTAGGAAAGTGAATGGTCAGATGATGGTGATTGATTCTATTCGTTATCTACCTCATACGAACGGCCAATCATATAGTCGATTCTCATATACAGGAAATGGTTCATGGGTGATTTCTTCATGCCCTACTTTCGCTAAGAAGAATGCTTATTATCCTGTTGAATACGTATATACCGCTATTGAGGAGACTAAGAATAATAACAATGGTAATTCTATTCAATTATATCCAAATCCAGCCACAGATTATGTATGGTTCTCCTTTGCGAAAGAAGGAAAACATATTGTGACATTATCTGATTTAAGTGGACGAATCATATTAAGCAGATCGGTTGAAAATGGAAGCAGTCTTTATGTAGGTAATTTGCCAAAAGACATATATATATTGAATGTTACATTGAATGGCGATGTAGTATATAAGAATAAATTGATTGTTGAGTAGATTTTATTCTAAGATAGGCTAAAAAAGAGGGATATGATAAGCATATTCCTCTTTTTTCATTATCTTTGTACCACTAAAAAATTGAAAACATATTGAAGGTGAATTAAATTCACCGTGTTAAAACAAATAGTATGAATTGTGGGCACAGAACCCACCTAAATTTAAAGAATCATGAAATATTTACGTTACATTTATCTTTTATCTTTAATGTGTTTGTTTACTGCATGTGAAGAGGATATCGAAATTCAGACAGGTGAAGTGTTTAATGTTGGAGAGTATTATGCTCAAGTAAAATGTGAATATTTTTGGGATGAAGTTCCTGACAGAACTGCAGAGTTTGGTGTAAATTACAGTGTGTCTAGAATTGATGTTGAAAATGGAGCTGGTTGTTATGCTCAAAGTATAAACATAGAAGGAAACACATTTACCACTACTCTAACCTATGATTCTGATATTGAGCCTTTAGGATCTAAATACTATTATCGTGGCTATATGTATTACAAAGGACATTATTATTATGGCGATATTCGTTGGTTTAGAAGTGGAAAAGGGCAAAGGCAAAGAGAGTAATTATTAGTTATTCCTATAATGAAGAAGTCCAGACAAACAATTGTTTATCTGGACTTTCTTTTGGACAAGTACTTTAAACCTTATTTGATGAATTTGAATGAAACTCCATTGGTGCGTAAGAAGTAAACGCCTTTGTTCAAAGAAGAAATATTGATACCTTCTGGACTCATAATACCTGTCATAATTATCTTACCAGAAACATCAGATATGAAATAATCATATTGGTTTTCTTCATTGTTGCAGATTTTCAAAACATCGCCATCATAGCAAATATATTGGTCGCCGCTCATAGAAAATGAAACACCTACAGAAGCAGCAGCTTTTTTAGCACGAATTTTATTAAGGAATTTTACCATTTCATCAGTTAAACTTCCTTCTACTTGATGTCCACTACCATGAGGATGGTATTCACAATCTTCAACGCCTGCTCTTTCAAGGTCATCGAAGAACATCTTACCTTCACACTGAGGAACGGTATTATCTTGTGATCCGTGTGCTACGAAAACAGGAGCATCTGATGCATCGATGTATTCTGTAGCAGAAAGCAAAGCGTGTTTGTCAGGACATTGTTGAGCATTGCAATTTCCTACAATTTGATCTTCTGGAGCCATACCAGCATCGGTACCAGCACAATGTTTGTTACGACAATCTACAGGGCCAGACCAATCGCATGCTGCATCTACCCAGCTACTTTCGTTGGTGTATTTACCTAGATTACCTTCAACATCCGCAGAGGCAGATCCTTTTGTGTAAACGCCCTTCACGTTTCTAGAAGTAGCCATTACAGAAGCAAGGTGACCTCCTGATGAGAATCCTGAAACAGCAATGAAGGATGTATCAATGCCATATTTCTCTGCGTTTCCACGTAGAAAACGAACAAGCGCTTTGATGTCATTGATTTGTGCAGGCCATTGAGCATCACTTAAACTTCTGTGATTTGGATTTACAAGGATATATCCTGCTTCCAATGCAGCAACACCTACAGTACCTTGGTCGGCACTACCCTTCATATTGTTCATCATCCAAGCACTACCATATATATGGATGAGTACAGGATGTTTGTCGTTACCGTCATCCTTAGGGAAATAGATATCCATTTTGTGTCCAGTGTGGTTGTCACCAACATAGTCGATATCTTTTTCAGATTTATAACTGCCGATACCTCCTTGGTTGCCTCCATCACCGTTTAGACCTGGATTCCAATTCCAACCTTGGGAAAAACCATTAAGACTTAATAGACTTAATACGAATAGTAAAATCTTTTTCATGATAATAAATTAATTTTAGTAATAATTGGTTTTAAATTTATCAAATTAATAAGTATAACATATTTATAAGTTTTCGTGATGTAAAAGTAATCTTTGTAGTGTAATTAGTTTGGTAAATTACTTTCAAATAATGGTAAAATACACTCACTGCAAAATAATTCCATATTTTACCGAAAAAATCGTTGATTTTATAAAAAAAAATGTGACAATCTTGATTGCCACATTTTTGTATTAGGTGAATACCTATGTGTTGTCTCTTCTTATTTTATCATTATTTTCTTTGTGATCGTATCATTTTCTCTTGTTGTGATTCGTAATAAATAACATCCTCGTATCTCTTGGGATAGATATAATTCATTTGTTTCGGATGTTACATGAACGGTTCCATTCAGATCAATCAATTCTAATTGTACAACCTCTACCCCTTCTACTTTTACATATTCTACGGCAGGATTAGGTGTAACCATGCACGTTGGCGTGTTGGTTGATTCTATACAATTTGTTGTCGATTTAGTTTGGATCGTAATGATCGGACTTTGAGCTAAGATGGTTTCTTCAATTGTTTTTTCTGAAGATTTATCTAAATATATAGGTGTATTGATGTTTTTACCAACTTTAAAATACTCAAAATCAGCATATCCACCTGTGTTTTTTGTTCCATAGTTGAATAATCCGAATCGATATCCCATGAAATGTGTTAATTTATATTCCATTTTGATCGTGTTGCCAAATTGTTCCCACTTGTTTCCATCTAAACTATAGAAGAAGGAGGCTCTATCTGTCTGATTTTGATAGTTGAAATCAATTCGTAACCATACATTGTCTTGATTTAATGGAACATTTGCGGCTTCTTTGGCCGTACCACTGGTAGCATCCATCATGATGATACTCTTTCTTCCATCTGCTATCTTCACACCAGCAAATCCATAAAGTTCCTGTAAGGCTACGAGTCCTGCATAATCACCATCTTTCATTCCTTTGGTATTTAGTTGGATCCATCCACTACAATTCGGTCCGAATGTACGTTGTGTCAGTGTGTTCTTGGTACTAACCACATTTGCGTCTTTACGTCCATTTGTGATACGGAACACACCATCTGTAAGTTTCCAATTGTTATTGTCTGGATTATGGTTCCATTGCCATTCTAATGCTAATTCGCTCTCTTCAAAATCATCGGATGTGACAATTCCATACCCATCCTCTTGTGCTGCAGGTAAATTGAGTGACGATGGCACTTTTCCATTATCCCCTAAAACAGGCCATCCATTCTCCCATTTGACAGGCATTAAGTACGGAATACGTCCCACCGATCCATTGTCTCTGAAGAACATTCCATACCACTTTCCGTCTGGAGTGTCGAATATACCACCTTGCGCTACCCCATTATTCTGCAATAATACTTTTCCCTCGAAATTACCTGATAATGATTTCGAACGATAACATAGAACAGAACGACATGAATTAGATGGCCATGAGATCAAAAATACATAATAGTATCCATCGTGTTTCATGACTTGTGAGCCCTCACATTCAACGTAGAAATTAGAACCAGCTATTGAAGCGGGTTTCGTTATCAATGTACGGGGGGAGCCTTTTACCGACATAGCATCTGAAGCAAGTTCTACAATATTAATGTTGCCTGAACCAGAGATGACATATACTCTTCCATCATCATCAAGTAATAATGATGGATCATGGTAAAATGGCAATGTGGCAGATTGCCAAGGGCCATTAATAATGTCTTTGGTTTTAAAGATGTGTGTTTTATTCGTGGTATAAGAAGGAGTAAGAACATACCAGACACCATCTTTATACTTGATACTACTTGCCCAAGAGCCTTTTCCGTAAGCATCTTTCCCGTTTGACAGATTTAAGGCATCACCGTTATCAAGTGCTTGATGTGCGTAATTGATGGTTCTCCAACGTGCCAGATCCTTGGATGCCATGATCGGTACTCCTGGATTCATGTGCATTGTCGTACTTGCCATATAGTAGGTGTCTTCCACTCTGATTACCGATACATCGGGTACATCTGCCCATATTAATGGATTTGACACCGTATGTGATTGTCCATCTAGATCAGAAGGAATCAATCCTGCACCGCCACTTACTTTTACGTTCGATAATATATAATGACCAGATTGACCGATCATTCTTTCTGGGAACGTTGTTGTAAAATCTCCCTCGCAGGCTACGTTCTCCTTTACTAAGGTGGTATCGTTACCTGAGATCCACTTTAATTGAAATTTATCTTTGTTTTGATCATTTGTTCGCCAACTGACCATAAAAGGAGTCTCAGCTTCTATATTTGCCTCTTCCGAAGGGGAAATAAATTGGTAGGACACCTTTTCGTTAATTGGACGAAACGATATTTTATCCAGATTACAATAATCGGATTCTATTTTGAGTCGTAGGACATGTTTCCCCGCAGAGATTTCAGCGGTGGTACCCGTGATTCTCTGATATGTTGTCCATGATCCAGTATTAGGAACTTCAATTATTCCGCTAATATCTTTCCCATCAATAGACAGACTGAAGGCAGAACCACTCAATCCAGAAGCGACAATAGCTGAATAGCTATACTTCTGAGTTTGTTTTACTTCCACATCATATTCCAACCATTCACCTTTGAATGTCCATCCTACTACATATCCCCCATTTTCACATGTATCGATGTCCACTCCTTCCTCCATTCGAAAGGCATTCCCTTGGTTCTCCTCATCAGTGTCGTAATATGCGACGTTCATCCCCCCATCGTTGTAGTTCTCAACTTCAAGGGTGCCTGGAATAACTTGAATAGCGGAAGCAGATTCAAGGCATAATGTTGTCCCCAAAAGGATTGTCAGTGTTTTAATTGCAGTTAAATAATTCATGTTCGTGTTCATATTTTATGGCTTTAGTTATTGTTTTTTAGGTAAAAATAAGGCATGGCATATTACGTAGAGCAACAATGCCATGCCTTCACGCAAATAGTACCCACTATTTATTTATGAAAACCATTTTTGTCTTTGATTCATTTTTAGAGCGAAGGATATAAACTCCTTTTGTATAGTTTTGTTTATTCAATACCTCTTGAATACTTCTTTCTGTTGAGTATATGGATCCTACATATATACCCTGTAAATTATATACATCATATTGCTGATAATCATATTGTTGGGTAAGATTAACATCGGTTGTATTTTCAGAGACGAACTCAATATAATCGATATTGCAATAATCACTTTCGATAGCAATCTTCAATATGTGTTTACCTTCTGAGATAAGTGATGTTTTACCATCTATGATGGAATAATCTTTCCAGTCTTCCCCTTTTGGAATGACTATAGCATCTGTGATTTCCTTATCATCAATGTATAAGCGGAATGTTGAATTATCTACACCCGAAGCGACTCTAGCTTGCCATAAATAGGTATCGGTATATTTCACATCTACAGTGTATTCTATCCATTCACCTTTAGCAGTCCAGCCCAATACGTAACCGCCGTTACCATTATTGTCAAGGTCAACACCTTCATCTGTTCTATACACATCACCTTGATTCTCTTCTTCAGCATCGCTGTAAGCATATCCAGCGCCACCCACATCATATCGTTCAGCTTCGACGACACCTGGTAATGTTTGTGCTATACCTTCAAATGGACCTTGAGCAATACGACCTTTCACGACAACATCAGCTGTTTCATATTCTTTACCTGCATTGTCAGATAAGATAGCTTTGAAAGAGTAAGTACCAGGTTCCTGAATTTCATAATCAATTGTGTAAGGTGCACTGTTGCTTGTACCAATCAGTTCGTCACCAAGATAGAAGTCTGCTTTAGTGATAGCCGATTCTGAAGTGGTAGCTGTCAGTGTGATAGTAGCAGGAACTTCAACTGATGTCTCAGATACTTCGATGGAAACATCTGCTTTTTTAAACATCCAGTAATCGAAGTCGAAAGAGCCTGAGAATACGAAGAAAAGGTCGCATACACCTGCGATAGGTGAAGTGAGACGAGCGGAAACCTCTTTTAATTGACCGTTTGTGTTGGGTATTTCAAGGTAACCAATCACATCACCATCAGCTTTGTTCTTACAAATCTTGATAGCTACATCACTTTTGGAGGATACTTTAGCGGAGAATACGCTAGCACCTGTACCGAAGTCAACACCCGCAAGACCGATCCAGTCACCCTTGTC
>JBGUIU010000095.1:0-3401 GCA_045113275.1 Paludibacteraceae bacterium | reverse complement strand
GCTGACACTTAGCAATGTCAGAATCATCTATCTGCACAATCTTTTCTGCCTCTTCCTTGTCAAATAGATAATAAAAATTAATATATGATGCGACTATACAATATAGCCAATATAGCCAATACAACAACACTATAAAAAATGGGGTTGCAAGTATAAACAACAATCTTTTAACGATCTTTATCCTTTTCATAAACTGTTATTCATTTTATCGTCTAAACGAGTCTCTGTCAACTGATTATTAATCACTCATGCTTCTAATAACTATAATGCTCCTGTCTATATTTACATCTCAACTCTATTTCATAGGATATTTTTTGTAACTCTTTTTGAGCCCTGTCGATTCCACCACGCTTTACCGATTGATACCATTTGCGGAATTTTTTATCGAGCCTTCGATTGTCGCACTTTATAGTTACAAATGCTGACTTTCTGATATCATAATAAACCAATTGATCATATACGACTTCCTCCTTCTCATAAAACTGACATATATTTCTATCATCATCATCCATTAAACCCTTACTGATCTTTATCATCCAGAAATAAGCTTTGAGCTTGTAGGATGCACATTTTATCGCATCTTCCCGCTTGAATGGAATACCAATGATTGATCTTTTACAATTGTATTCGCCATACCAATACAAAGAATCTCTATTAAAAGATTGTGCATAACAATATAATGAGTCTATCATTTTCAACGAATCCCCATCACAATACCTTTTGAAAGATGCCATATCCGAATTTTTCAAACACGACAATAGGGTATCTATTCCTGCAATCTTCGGTTCTTCGCCAAAAGAGGATAGCACATTGAGTATGAATAACAAGACGATGCCCACTCTGAATTTTATCTTGTCCTTCCTCTGTTTCATTATCTTACTCATTTTAAATAAAGTCTATCATTGGTTCTTATGTCCATTTTGTATTCTTCTTTCCAAAACTTCCAGTCATTTTCTTCTGGAACATACAGATTTGGGATTAAATAGACCATATCGAAATACTTATATTCACCTTCCTTCGTATAGTTGTCGTCGTTCCCCATTATATAGACATCGTTATAGACTGAACCTCCGCGCCAATTCAAATATACATCTTTAGTTTTTGAACTCAATGGGTCATAAATCCATATCACACTATCCGGAATATGGAGGGTTGTGATTGCTGAGCCATCAAAGGGTGCATTTATAATTTTTAAGGAGGACGGCAAATCAATCTTTTTAAGGCGTTTCGTGTTCCCAAAACTAAGCTCCAATATCGTTTCTAAACCATTGGGCAACAATACGTCTGTCAATTTACGGCAATTGAGGAAGAGTGCTCTGGTCAACGTCTTGATCTTCGTGGAGGAAAAATCTACATGTTCCAATTTGGTGTTGTACGAGAAGGCCTCGTTGCCCACATATTCTACGGATGGAGGCAAGACCACCTCCCGTAGTCCAGAGATTAAAAATGCACATTCGCCAATTCTCTTCACACTTCCGCCAAATTGGACATTCTCCAACGTCCACCTGCCGGAGAAGGCAAAATCGCCAATCGTAGTGACGGTTTCGGGAATGGTATATTCTTTCTGTTTCCGACCGCATGCATAGTAGTACAGCGTGTCAAAACGCTTACTGAAGAGTACATTCTCTCGTGCCGAAAAATAAGGGTTTCCCTCATCAACGCTAACCGAATCAAAGCAACAGCCTAAAAATGCAGAGGAACGAATGGACTTTACATACGCAGGGATGTGCAACTCCTTTCGACCTTTGGGAAACAACACAATGGAGGAATCTCGCTTGTCAAACAGAAACCCATCTTGCACTACATAAAAGGGATTGTCTGGTGAGACGCTACACCGCACTTGGGCGTAAGTCACTAACCCTTCACATGCAATCTCTCTTAAAGAGGCTGGCAGGTGAATCTCTTCCACTTCGCTCAGATTTACACAAAAACCATAAGGAAGACGAGTGATGCCTTCATTTAGAATCAATTTTTTGACTTTATCATAGTTTAACTTGTCGTCAAAATAGTCGCAATCAAGATTTGAGGTATAGTTGAAATCGGCCTTCTCTACCGTCAATGCTTTTCCTTCCAATCGCCAACGTAAGTCACCTTTTCGGGCAAGTGCTGATTCTTCTGTAATTTGGCAAGAGGAAGGGAGGTCCAGTTTATCGTGCAGTTTTTCATAATACAAATCAAACGTTCCATTTGGCACCACAAACTGCATCGAGTCCATACCTGAAAAATCAAAAGAGGATATGCTCACGTCAACATCCTCAGGACGAGTCCAATTCAGATAAGCCCTTTTAACCTGGAAAACTCCTGCAAAGGCCATCGGCTCAATCCGATTCACTGTAGAGGGAATGTAAAGCTCACCTATTTCCGAGAAAAGGAACAAGCCAGCAGGCAACACCCTTAGAGAATCAGGCAATCGCACTGATTTCATTTTCAGTCCAGCCAAGGCTTGCTTGCCGATATGTCTGAGGTTTTGAGGCAGATGAGCCTCTTTCAAGGCTGTCCGCGCAAATGCGTCTGCCTCTATGGAATCCAACGCTTGCGGAAACTTGACCTCCGAAAGAGCCGTGCAATCTTCGAATGCGCGATCGCCGATAGTCCTCATAGAAGCGGGTAACGTCACCCTCTCCAAACCCGTGCATTCCGCAAAAGCCCTACTGCCAATCCATTGAGTATTGCCCAAGAAGGTGATTGCCTTGAGTTTTGGGAAGCCTTGGTAGGCATCTCCCCCCACGCCTTCCACATCTTTGCCGAAAACAATTTTCTCCGTGTCTGTGAAATATTTATGACATGAATCCTTATAAAGAGCATCATGGAACCAGCCTTCATATCCTCTGTCAAGGCCTTTCCCTTCAACATACATGACATGGTTCAAGGTATCAAAACTATAAAATATACCTTTGTCACCACTTCCTATGGTGACCCTGCTATCGGCATTTGCTCCATTACAAAAGAACAATGCGGATAAAACGATTATTGATTTGATTATGTTGCTGTCCGCTAAAAAAGTTTTTGCAGAGACACCATTACTATAAATTAAAATTTGCGTACATAAAGGAGTGTCCTTCGGACAGAAATCAAACAAATCTTTACAAATCCGACAAATATGTTTCCAAATGGACATGGTAGCAAAGTAGATGCGCGGACATGCATCTCTTACAATAATAGATTTGTGAGATTTGAATAGATTTGAGAGATTTGTATTCATCAGTATTCGCTTTTTTTCGTTTGTGTGCAAATGTAATAAAAAATAGGGCATATGGCTCGTTTGCAGAATAAATTTCAGCGCGTGGTTTAATAAAAGAATTCATATAACATAATATCATGAAATTCTCTATCTTTGTTGTAGTGCTAGTCGGACTATCATCTAAGTGAAGAACAATGGAGATTATAATAACTTAAATTTT
>JBGUIU010000094.1:0-2468 GCA_045113275.1 Paludibacteraceae bacterium | reverse complement strand
CCAGCCTTATCTGTAAACAACCATACAAACTTGTGTACTTCCGTTGGATACATAGCTTTTCTTACCTCCTCGCCACGATAGACGATAACTGAACTGTCTTTTTGTTTCACATAAGCTATCAACTCTGGATACAACCAACCGTCGCAGACGTCGTACACCTTCAGTTCTGGCAGTTTCAACTTATCGTATGGTATCTCACACTCTGTTGCATAAACCTGCATTTCAGGATCCTTACATACAGTATCCAAAATAGGAGGTGTGTTATCTATAACAGAAACATGTGTCGTACACGTTTCCACTTCACCCTTACCATTCTCAAAATACCATATCAACATGTGATAACCACGAGGGAATGAATCACCCACACAAGAAGGCAACGTACCGAAATTGGTCACCTTCATGGCCATCATCTCAATAGGATCTTCAGCACAAATCTCATCATTCTGTCCCTTGCGGTGCTGAACCTTTTTGATTGGCACTGAATCATATTCTGTGATTATATTCTGACAATCCAACACCAACGTAGTGGATGCTGTTTGATATAGGCTATCCAAGTATAGTACACGTTGTACCATGTATGGATATACCAACGTATCATAATCTCTAGAATATGCCTTGCTCGTACCTAAGTTACTGTAATCATACGAACCACCTGAGCACTCGTCGTAAGTGTACTTCGTTTCACAGAAATAAGAAACTAATGCTCTTGGTACAGAGTTCAATGTATATGGACTTGGAGCAAGACAATTGCTGTGATTATCCACTGCTATAGTTGTGTCTGATGGACAATCCACTGGAACTGGCACAGGACTAGAAGATACTATCACTTCTTGAGAACACAATACCGTATCATACTTCTGAGAATCAAAATCCAAATAATCACTTGTGAACTCATAATAAACAGTTGATACACCTACAGGGAAACGATGCTTCAACAACTCTGCTTCTGTGATAATTGAATCCGTTGCCATAGCAACTGAGTCACCCTTATCATTCACACATACACCTGTGAGACGTATTTCCAATTTCACTTGAGCACAATACATCGGATTAGCCTTCGGAATCTTCAAAAGACCCTTCAACTTATATTCAGTATCTGGATTAACAGTTTCCTGAGCCTCTGCAGATGCATATAGATACTCACGATTTGGATTCTTATTGACTACCGTTCTAATCGTCTTAACTGTATCACAACTAAACATTCTCTCTTTATTCAAGACAGACACTCTACTATGACAATACATAGTATTGCCGGCAGGATCAGAGAATCTCCATAAGATGAATGTAGTACCCACTTCATAGTCATCATACAAATCCTTATCCATAGAATACTTCGTAACATCTACATCTGGGTCTTCAGCTAAATCTTTTTCCGAACGACCAGCATAGACACCTGTTATCCAAATAGTAGTATCTTTAAATGTAGTATCTTGTAGAACTGGGATCTCAATGTTCAAGTTGCTGCCAGGATGAGCCACACAACCATCATCGGTAGAGACCGCAACGGTATAGTCTTTCACCAATTTACAATCCACTTCAGGTTTACTGTCATCTATCACTGTCAGCGTATAAGAACACTCCGCATGATGATTACAGCCATCCACGACAGAGAATGAAACGGTTCCCTTTCCAGAGAAGATAGTTAACGTTGATTTGGTCAAGCCATTCTCCAGATCAGCCTTGTGTAACACATAGATTGAATCAAAGCTATGAGTTGAATCATCTGCCACATAGTGGATATTCACATTCAAATCAGGATCGGCATCACAACTTGTCTTATACTCTGGCACTGGCAAATGGATAGTCGTATCCAATTTTCCAATATCCAACGTATAAGTAGAAGGACCGCCTAATTTACTACAATCAATTGTCGGATCATCCGTAGCATAGATAGGGAACGTATCCTTAAGGAATGCCTTACATACGCCATTCGCCACTTCCAAGTTGATTGGGAAGAGAGTATCCTTCGTACCACATAACACATTCTTATTGTAGTCATCTATATGGATGATACTATCTGTCATCGTAGCGCCTTCCAGGGTCCACTTATACCCCATCACATCCTCTTTGTGTTCCAACACAATGACATCCGATGAAGTAGCCACACAAATAGTATCCCCACCGCTTTCTGTTCTGAAGTTCAGACGTGAGGCATCTGGCTGATCATATAACCAGACAGCAAAACTATCCTTACTTTCATAATTGATCGAAACACTATCCTGTGTAACCACAATATGGGAAGTAACAAAAATTGTGTATTGCTGATCCGGATTAAAATCACCACTCAGTTTAGCACCTTTTTGCACAATCAATTGAGCCGATTTAGTATTTTCCGACATCTTCAATTGAATCTTTGACGTATCAACGGATTCTCCATTCGGTGCTTCAATCCACCATTTATATTTATAATCATCACCATTTTCAATAATCCATTGAAGCACTTTCTCATTCTTTACCTTATACGTTTG
>JBGUIU010000093.1:0-57345 GCA_045113275.1 Paludibacteraceae bacterium | reverse complement strand
ACAGTTGGTAGTGTACGTGTGACGAAAAAAGAGTTGGAATAATGTCCTTTTTATACTATGTTGGTTGTGAACGAGGTGCAGGTGAGTGTTATGATTGAAGATTTGGGCATGGTAGATGTGTTGTTACGTGTTGTAAAAAAAAAAGAGGATGTATCGTATTTTCTTCGTGATACATCCTCTAACGGTTGTCGTTTTCTGTCTGATCCATTGATTTGAATTTTAAAAGTTTTTACTCAAATTTTTTGACTCCATAAAGATTCTAGTTACTACTGAAAACGCTAACACTGCCGAAATAAATAATCCTAGTATCATAGTCGTAATATTTAAAAAGTGAAACATCTTTTTTATTAACAATGCAAGTATATACATTATTTTTCAAACTGTCAAACAAAAATAGAAAAAATTTTAAATAATAGTATAAAAAAGTTTCAAGTACTGACAAAATGATAGTTATTAGGCTGAAATAACAATAAAAAGTTAGTATGATAAGTTTACATTTTGTTATGTAATGCATATCAAATGAATGAATTTTGCATAATAATAAGAGGGATCGGATGTTGAAAATTGGACTGGGTACATTGAATAAATCTGAAATGTACCCAGTCTGAAATTAAACTCTTGGAATAATGATGTCTAGTGAGAAAGGGTTTTGTTTCTCAAGAGTTTAAAGGTTTTATCATTAGTTTTTAAAATATAGTTTCCATTGGAGAGATTGCCTGTAGAGATAATGATTCTATTGTATCCACTTCCGGACAGATACAGAATGCCGGATTCATCAAAGAGCCAGTATTCGATGACATGGTTCGGCCAGTAGATATTAATCTCTTCACTAAACAATGTAGGATATATGATTGGTTCATTTTGTTCATCTGAAGATATATCCGAAGGATCATCATCGGCAAATGAGGCATCAATCAGGTAACGTTTATGAACGGATGATGCAGGAATGAACAACGCATTGTCGCTGATGGAAGAGACACATCCGTTGTTGTCTGTAACTGTGAGCTTGATAGTATATCTTCCTTCGTTATAGAAATAACAATCTGGATTTTCCCTGTAAGATTCCAATCCGTATGGAGCTACATTCTGTGGAGTATTCATGGCTTCAATTAGTTGCCAATGATAGGCGGTAATATCTCCTTCTGATAGATTTACAAAGGAAACCAAGTCACCCTGTTCCAATCGTATGTTATCCTCTTTCACATCGTATGTTTGTTTATTTATGAGGTATGAGAAATTTGCCTTGATGCTTTTGACAGGGATATGAATGGTCCTTGAAGTTGAGGCTCCTGATGAGTGATTTGTCCTGGTGATTGTTATATCGATGGATTCCTGAAGATTAGGGAAGAAGACATATTGATTCACCTGCATATCAGGGGTATAAGTCTCAAAATCACCTACGTACATTTTGGCTCCGATGTTATTGGTGTAGGAATAGGTATAAGGTCCATTAATATATTTACCATCGTTATTCCTATAATAACAAGCGATTGCTAGTGTGTCGCCTTGACAGGTAAAGCCTTTCTGACGAATCTCATCATCAAGGATCTCCGGCACATCTATTGTCAGAACTTCTATGGCCTTGCTGCTGGTGCTTTTACAAGAGTTTTCTGCTGTCAATCTATAATATAGAGGTGAAGTATTATCGGTAACCTTCAGCGTGACCTTCATCCCAACAGCTGAGTTGGATGGTTGTGAAAAAGATTCAGCGACAATCTTAGTCCATATTTCATTATCCGAACTATATTCCCAGTATGCATCTGTGGCGTAATATACAGAATCTGAAAGAGTTAGTGGCAGATTAGGTGTTCTCTCAATCAATAGATTTGAGTAAGTGAGACCTCTTGAGATGAATTCTGTTTCTTCCTCTTCGACTTGGATAGTGGACACTTGAGGGTCTTCGGAGATGGAAAGTGTAACTTCGTTGCTGTACGAGATATATTCATCCGAAGTGGTGACTCGTCTGAACCATGTTTTGACGCTAACAGGTGATGGGGTATAATCCGCTTTCGTGGCATTCTCTATGTTGACATATTCCTTGATGAATTCAGTTTTATATTGCCATTGATAGTTATATTCCCCTGTGCCTCCTTCCACCTCGGTGACTCGAAGGGTTGGTACATCGGAGCTTGGGCATAGTGTTATCTCCCCTTCGCTATAGATTCTACCGCCTCGAATCGGTTTGATTGGGTATGTGTTAAAGCATCCTTTGGTATGAAGAAGATAAAGACCTGTGTTTTTATATACTTCAGAAGGATAGGGTAGTTGCGTCGTGCCAAATTGCAGATCGGGAAGTTCCATGTCTCCTATAATTGTATAGTCAGTGTCAATGTTGTGACTGCGTATAATCACATTTACGGAATCTGTCTGATCGGCTACAAATGTGACGATGTTAAGATTAAGTTCTGAACGATAATCTAGTTTTTCTTTTTTCTGTCCGTATAGAGCGATAATGTTACTGGAGAGTGATTCACAATGGTTTGCGATGACTCTTTTTACAAACAGGGTGTCTTCTACTTGTACGGATGTTT
Source organism: Paludibacteraceae bacterium (assembly GCA_045113275.1). Taxonomy (GTDB): domain Bacteria; phylum Bacteroidota; class Bacteroidia; order Bacteroidales; family Paludibacteraceae; genus UBA1181. Next base: position 54,814 of record JBGUIU010000093.1, on the reverse strand, counting down.
CATTGAATTGTCCGGTGATCTTAGTCCACTCTTTTTGGTCAGGAGATTGATACCAGGTATATTCTATATTCTCATGATTCGTCTCTGTATTGGTAGGGGATGAGACGCTGATGTGTGCTTGGGATCCATTGCACGGACGAGGATTGTCGCATTCAATCGTATTGTTTGTAGAGTCCAGATGTGCTATAGCGGCCACGGTTAGGGTTTGTTTTTCGCTATAGCAATGTTTGTCTGTGTTATCCATAGAGATGAGTTGAATGTGATATTTCGGAGTCTCTTCATTGAATCCATCAAATGTGACGGATTGTTGATTTTCCTTAGAGGATAGATAAAATGTGTTGTTGTACTCATCACTTATTTTCCAGACATAGTTATTGATGTCGAAGGATTCATCTTGCATCTGCACTGAATCTAAGGCAGATGGCTTGAGGTAGAATCGAACTTGTTGACCAATGCAAGGCCTTTCGTAGGCTATTATAGCTGTGTTCAAGACTAATTTAGGCTGAACCTTTATGAGAATGCTGTTGCTTGTGTCCGTGGAGCATTGATCGCTAACGATGCGCCTTATATATAGATTATGTTTCAGATGACTCAGTTGCAAATTTTCAGATGATGCTTTGAATGTGTAATCAGAGTCATTCACAGAACACTCCCAGACATAGCTTTTTAATCCATTTCCGCCGAAGACTTTACCTCCTTTTATTTCAATGGAATCGTCATAACAGATTCTATGTGTAGGTTCTAAAAGAGGTTCTTGGGAAAGGACAGGTAATGAGTCGATATTGAAATAGGTGAAGCGTGATTTACATCCACTTTTTTTATGCGTACCGATGACTCCATACTCGGTGACAGCTATTTCGGAGATTCGTTGCAACTTAAGGGAGTCTTGTGTATATGACCATGTTACCTGTCCGTTATTATCCAGAACTACCCATGTAAACGTATATTGATCTGTGTCGTATGCTTTGATGGTGATAGCATCTGATTGACAGCTATCTTTATCTTGGTAGATGGAAGGTGATGTTGTCTCTGCCCAAAGAGTGAAATATAGCGTGTTGCTAACAACTTCTTCGCAGGTATCCTTGTATCGAACACGGATTTTGAAAAGATTATCTTGAGAGACATCAAATCCCCAGTCCTTGTTATAATGTATGATCTGTTCTAAATCCAATCGATGAGGATCAATCGGGTCGATGCTGGTGATAGGTTGATACTCTTTCCCGTTGATGGAGATTTCCCAATTGTAGCTATAGCCATCGATACCATAATATCCATAGTACCCATCTGTAGGTTTAGAAGATATGATAGTTGGTAATGAATCGTTCTGACAGAAGGCTAGCTCTGGAACATCGTAATTCTCAAACGATAGGGTTCCTGCATTGAGTTTGTTGTATTGAACCAGACTTATCGTGTCAGAGTAACATACACGTCCTGTTTCAGTAGTGGCCATTCTGCGAATGTGATAGAGAGAGCACTCTTTTTTACGAAGTGCATTGATAAGATTCGCAGGAAGAGAGTCAGGGTTAGTGGCATTATTGATATTTGTCCATACAGACAGTTGGTTGTCTGTGCTGATTTGCCACTGATACGTAAAATCACGTGGTGTTCCGTTTGACGGTGCGTATGAGAATCCATCGGCTAATCGTCCGTTTGTGATTGTTTCAAAAGGGTCGTTGATACATTTAAATTGGTCTTTGTAGATATATCCTCCATTACTTTTCGTATAAACAGTTAATGGAATGGCAAGAGCCGATGAGAAACAACCATTCTCTGAGTTGTCTTTTCTTTTCAAATAGATGATCGTAGGTGTTTCTTTTGTGAATTCATCAAATGTGACAAGTTGATTGTTGGCAACCAAGGTATCCGTGCACTCTTCATCTGCAAACCAATAACAATCATATCCTAACTCAGTATAGTTGATAGAAAGAGCATCGCCCAATTCAAAGCCGTCTGTTATGGATTTTCCTTCTGGTGTTATTCCTTTAATGATGACTTTGGAAGGATTAGGTTTCTTATCTGAGAGGTTTTGTTTCACGATATTTGAATAGGCGGTTGAACAACCATCATCGAAAGCTCTTCGGATGCTATATATCGTGTCGATCTCTGAGAGATTAAAATATTGTGCATAGTCAGATATGCCATAATGAATGTCAGATTGTTCCCACTGACCATTCTTATTGTATTCAAACCAGGTTGAGAATTCTTTAGCTTCTTTGTTGTACAAGTATGGACCGAATGATCCATTTGACCATAGATTATAAAGAGTTGAATTTGGTAATACAGTTCCATCGATCAGATCGCCAGATTCGCCTGCGCAATAGATCTCTTTTTCAGCAGATATTGTGCCCGCCATTGATTCGTTACCTTCTAATAGTAGATTGGCAGTCAGGTTGAGAGCCGGTACAATGTATAGGTTGATGGTGTCTGATGATTCAGTTTTTTCTATGCCATCAATTGTGAAATAAGAGATGCGATAGAACGACACTTTTTTCTCTATTTGTGTCCCGGTAGCATGAGTTAGTACGGTCTTTAGATTACATGTATCAAGCAGCAAGCTACTGGTGGAGACAGGAAGGGATGTGTTTGAGGCGGAGTAGAGAGGGTATGATCGTGAGTTTTCATTTCCGTTGATCATATAGAACCATCTGTAGGTGAGGTTACCTCCTCCGTCGGCACTAATCTTTCCTGCATCAGCACCGCTGCATATCCAATATTTATCAGAGGCCGATCCTTCAATAAAGTTGTCAAACGAAAGGTGACCGCCATCAATATCGTAAGAAGAAATGCGAATCGTATCATAATTTGTTGACAGACAGCCATCGTAGAGAATTTTCGCATAATAGATCTGGGAGGATACGTTCATGTTTTGTGTTGAATAAACATCCCTCACGATAGTTGTGTCTAGAATCTGATGGTCATTATCAAACCAGACATAGTCAAAATTATTGTCGATTCCCCACATCTTTGCTTTGTCCCCTCGAGGGATAAGCGGTGTATAAGAGATATAGTTCTTCTGAGCAATAACTTCATCTTTCACTTGAATGGTTTTGACCAATGATGTATCATGATTACCACATCCATCGCTAACGACTCTGCAGAAGTAAGTGGATTGTTTTAATTTGTATTGATCTTGAGAGATATGTCCGGAAAAAGTTACTTCTGTCTGTTCGTTGATAGGACTCCATGTATGCATGTCGGTGGATTGTAGCCATTGGTACGAGTAGTGATGATCGCCACCCTGTGCATCCTCACCTATAATGGAGGCTATGGCATCGTTGTAGCAAAATAAGAGTGTGTGATGATCAATCTTGCCAGCAGAAAGAGGCGCATATACACTTTTTTTCTTTGTGTTTGTGTTATAACTTTTCCCTGGGTAGTTACCTTGACAGGATATTACGGCATAGAATTCACAGGATTCTGTTAGATTGCTGATGTTCAAGAAGGAGTAGCCTCCTAAAGCATTTTTACCTTCTGCAATATCTAGGTAGTCAAAAGGCATATTAGCTCCTTCCTTGATGGCCGAGAATGAATTCATGCTTTTGCTTTTGTACATCCAATCTACTTGATAGCTATCATCGCCTCCTTTGATTTCATTGATCATTAGGGTTAGGGCACCATTGTTGGCACACATAGTGTCTTGATTGTTGCTGAAGCTGATGTTTGAGGATGTCAGTTCTTCAAACACGTTGAAGTGATATGTAATAGTGTCGGATAGACAGTTCCCTTTCCCTTTTGAAACCATATATACAAAGATGGAGTCAACGCCTTTTGTAAATCCTTTCCCTCCGTTATCTAAAGTGATAGGGTTGCCTGATTTCCAACTAGAAGATATGAACGAAGGGTCGCAACTCCAGAAATAGGTGTTGTTGTAATCTTTAGGAACGCAGAGTGAAATATCTCTCAATGATTTCCCTTCGTAAATAGTATTGCTGATAATGGTAATGTCATCTGCAGAGAGTGAAGCACCAGCATTAAATAGCAGTTGTATCTGGTTGACGGATTCGCTCTGAACGCCACAACTATTGTAACAAACTAATTTGAAGGAAGTGTTACGATTGTAATTCTCTAAGTCTATGGTACATAAGTAATTATCTGTTCCTGTCGTTCCTCGTTCCACGATAACGGGCACCCAATCTTCTCCTGCGGTACGTTGGTACCATTGGTATTGAGAAGCCATGACGGTGGAGTCGGTTGATAGGGTTAGTAGTCCTGTCTCACCTTTGCAGACGTAGAATGTTTTGGTATGATTATCTTCATCAACAAAGGAGATGTTGCCGACAGGAATAACTTCTATTCCTTTTATTGTGTGGATGTCAGATAATACGGTTTGACGTGTTCCTCCATTCGGAATATACGTAAGTTTGCACCTATATTCATCTTTGACACCAGCCGTGGCTTTAACCTTTACTTGTGAGGAGGAGCCACAGGTGCTCCAACTCTCTTGGTTACGTTTATACCATTGATAGGTGAATTGATTGGCATCAATGACTTTGTTGTCATATTTTGGTAATTGCTCAGTATCGATGGAAAGTGTGATGGTATCATCTTCGCATGAGATGGTTTCAGCCTTTGTGGAGTGAGATGATAGGATGACAGGCACTCCGTCAAATCCGTCGTTCAGAAGAACCTCTACAATGGATGTCTGTTTACATTGATTTAGTTTCATCCCAGATCGTTCAACCGTAAAAGAGGCAATGTTATCTATGAAATCACTCTCTTTGAGGGAGTAGGTTATGCCACTTAAGTAGGCTTCTTTGTTTTTAATCTCCTGCGTATTCATCCAGCAACTAATCTTTTCAGAAGGAGATAGGTTGTCTGATGATATGTTTATGGCTACACTACTTCCATCGTGAATTGTTTGAGCATTGATTGTAGAAGGTGTGGCAGCTAATGTGAAATCTAAATTGTTTTCGACATAGATCAATTTACTGATAGAAGTATATTCGTAGGCAGGATGACTACAATATTTATCGGATACAATTACATTAAACGCTGAGGTGTGAAACAATGCATCAATGTCGTGTTCAGAAGCTGATCCTTGAGATTCTGTTCCTGATGATGTGTTATCCGTTTTATTCCATGAGAAGGAGTAGTTATGTGTGGCTCCAGAGATGGCTGATGGGACGATGGATAGATGAACGGATTCCCCATAACAGATAGAATCTTTGTTGCTACTGATTTTTGCTCCTGAGATCACTGGATAGGTTTGAATTTGTATTGTGTCAATTAAGGTCTGACAACTTGTGTTGTTAGAGACGAGATGAGAGGTGCGCGTTACGATATAGTTCTTTCCTGGCATATCGAACTCAGCAGTTGTCAATGCTTTGGATGAATTAGTTGAATCTAGCAGTGTATTGTTGATTCTCCATTCGTATTCAATATCGTTGTTGTTCTTCTCATTACGGACAGATATGGTTACAGGGTTTCCATAACAGATAGAGTACAGATTATTGCTGAGACTTAGTCCTGCTGAGTTGGCCGTTAGTTCCGAATGAGCTAAAGGCTCCTTCATCTCATTTTGTTCGATGGCATATTCAACGGTTTTTATGCAGTCCCCTTTCCGTTTAAAAACAGAATAGAAAAGAGAACCCATAGAAGGGAGACGATATGGACATGAAGATTTGGAAATTGTATCTGTTCCACATATAAATCCGTATTCGTAGTCAGATTTAGTGTTAAGATAAATCTCTATGGAGTCTCCGCGAACCAAACATGGACCATAATGAATATCCTCTTTTGGTATCGTTAAATCTTCTCCCACTTTTGTTTGGATTGAGTTGATGGAGAAGATGGTATCCTTACAGAATTCTGTTGCAGCATACAAAATGGTATCTTGTGTGTTGAGGATGTTTCTCTGTTGATTCTGTAGGAATTGCTTGGCACCAGCGTATGTCTCATAAGCATAAAAGATATTGAAAGGATATTTCTCAGTCTCTATGATGTTTTGATTCTCCATGCGGAATGATAAATTGGTGACGGATTTATGACAGACGGCAAGATCATCCTCTTGTCCATTGGCTAGAAGATGCAAGGTAGGTCTAGTATAAGGCATTATCTGCAAGACATTACTGAAGGATTTAATGGCACTGCTTTCTGATGCATTCTTATCGAGTGAGGTTGCCATTCGTCTGATGTAATAGGTTTTCCCGATTGACTTATCCCAATCATTCTCCTTAAGACTAGCGGTCGTGATGATTGCACCGTTGTTATCAGACATGTTAATCCAGTTGATGGTATCATTGGAGTATTGCCAGACAAAACTGTAGGTGCTGTCACCATATCCTCCAGAGATGTTTTCTCCTAAGATGCGTGGGTTCTTTTGATTGTTACATACATAGGCAATAGAAGGATTTGTTGTGTTCGAAAATTCTATTTTATTGTTTTGAATCGTTCCTAAATACGTGATGTTGATGTAGATAGGATTGCTTAGACAACCTGATGTGAGATTCTCCTTTTCTATTTTGATGTAATTATCATTAGAATTAAACCAATCTTGTGTCGGTATGTATGCTGAAATTGTGTGTCCGAAGACGGTGTTGATGGCAGAACGTTCACTCCATTTATTTTCTCCATTCTCATCTTTTTCTTTCGTTCTGTAGCTGATGAAATAGCGACATGAATTTTTCTCTCTATCTTGACTATTAATTTTCAACGTGATGTTTTGTCCTTCTGGCGCATATACTTTAAGCGTTTCACTCGTTGGATCAGCATAATTAGCACTTCCGCCCTCTATGTCGATATAGGTTTTTATGAATTGAGGCTTCTCTGCCATCTTAATGTCAAGAGGGAATGAGATACTGTTTTCACATCCATCTTCGATGGTGATTTGTGTATGAATAGTAGCTTGCAGTTGAAGGTTAAACGGTATGCTGATGGAATCTCCTTCTATGGTTTGGTTGAAGGGTTCTGTGTCAGAGGAGATTGAGAAATGAAAGATGTTTGATTGATTATAGAACTCGTTGTTCCCTACATTTTTATAGGTCTTTCCTGATTGTGGTTTGAAGCTAATTTTTAGCGTATCACTGATAAGTGCGTCTTGACAGATTGGATCAAATTCTTTAAGAATAAAATCGCTTTTCAGAATGGGTTGATAATGAAGAACTGTGACATAGTTATGCTCTCCATTAGCATATACTTTTCGATTGCCAAAACGTTTGACTAAGAGAAATTGTCTGAAATAGTGTTTCTTGTCAGGAGTTAATTTGGAGGATTCAAGACAGAGATTAGGGTTGGAAGGATCTTCATTTAGATTATCGGTCACAATGCTCCAAGAGCTATTGGTGGATGATCTGTATTCCCAACCATAAGAAACGTGATACAGTGTATCTGGATAGTTTATTTTGTTCCAGTTGACTGATTTCCCCTTGATGGTAAAGACGGATTTTGAATCGCATGAGGGGTCTTCTGAGAACTCCTCTTTTGTAGTAGATTCTGTACAGATGTATTGTATCAGTTCGTTTTCATCGAATCCTTCTAATGAGAGGGTATCGACAGTTTGAATTTTCAGGATATTACTGTGGCAGCTGAATCCTTTATTTGAGTATATTCGGTTGACATAGCGTGTGGCATGGTTCTCTAATTTGTTATTTGTGCCTAGAAAATCAGCGTATTTAAGATAATGATCGAAATCGGATAGATTGTTATCGATGCGTTTTTGCTCTGAAAATAATACACGATTACCATCGGTTATGTTCCATGAGACCCATTCATCACTGGGTAGGTTGAACGTATTAGGGTGACTCTTACTGATGATCGCATATTGAGTATTGTTGTTTTGGTTGTATAGACCATAGATCGGACTTGCATTTTCCGGTGATATGTTGGGCATAACAGATTCATCTACCTGAATCTCGCCCCCTTTGCAGGTGTATAGATTGAAATAGCTTGAAACAAAGAAATCCTTTCCTCTGGAAAATCCTTTTTTATAAGTCGTCTCAACATGAAAGGCAAATAGGATCTCGAAGGAGATTTTAGGGGTACTGTCATTATCGTTTAATCCCAATATGGCACCTAAGGTTGCTGTTGAGGTGTATGAATACGAGAAAGGTGATAATGTGACATTTCTCCCTGTTATGCCTCTGTCTGTTGGCTCGCTGACTACAAGCGGAATGATTTTATCTTCGTACTTGAGGGTGATGGTACATTGTGTACTGCAACTTTCAATCTTATCTTCTCTGCTCCATCCATACTCTCCTGTTTGAAGAAAGACAACAGGTGTTGTATAAGTGAATTGTAACAAATCCCCTTTTTGATAATAAGGAATAGAAGAGGTGATGATACCTGCACGATTTAGAATAATATCATTCCCTATCTCGGCATAGAGCGATGAGGAGAGTAGGGTTAGAAACAATAGTAGGAGTAAATTTTTTAGTTTCATGTTCATGTTATATAAATAGCCAGTTTTTCAATCGTAGTTTTGTGTTGTTTATTCCGTGAGTGTGATGGTTTGACTGTACCAACAGGACCAGTTTCCCCAGACGTCTCTGCACCGTACATGGATGATGTGTTCTCCGTAATCTTGAAAAGCGTGTTTGATGGATGATAGATTTATACCGGTTATGTACGTTCCATTGTATGCACCTTTCCCTTCGTCCGGCACGTTGGAGGAAGCATATCCACTGTTGTTTTTGAATAGCTTTCCATCAATACAATATTCATATTTATTGATTTCATCGTTGTCGGGGTCACTTCCATGGATGGTTATCTCCTTGTGCAAAGGATGGCCTGGAATTGATGAGATAGAGCAAGTAGCCGTGGGAGGCCTGTTTATATATAGTGTCATAAGGATGTTGGAGGAGCCATATTTGCCAAGTGCATTTGCGGCAGATACGGTGATGATGGCATCTATGGCGATACTATCAGCATCCTTTTTTATTTGAGTACGGGCGTTCCTTTTGTAAAATTCCTGAGCTGATTGTGTGGATTCAATAAGTAATAGCTTATTGCGAACAGTATCGATTTGGACAGAAAGATGATTGGCGAACTGAGTGTAGTCATATTCCTTCCCTGTGTCAAAAGACCAATAAGTAACATCCTCGCTTTCATAGACAACATCAGCTAAATCTTTCCAATAGTAATAATCACTTCGGTTGTTGATCCTTGGTTTGATCTCTGTCTTGAAATCGGTTATCTTCTTGTATGAATCGATAAACTGATAGTCGATTTCAATTGTGTCTCCCCATGATAATTCTGCATAGATATATCGTTTCCCATCTATGGTGGAGTCGTTATCAGAAACCAATGCGATGACAGGTTCCTCACTATGCTCAAAGAAGTAGTCTTCTCGGGTGTCGCACGACGAAAGGATTCCCATTCCAATGGCGACATATAAAATAAACTTAATAAAATGCATTAGAATATATTATTTGTGAAAATTGTATCGTATTCCCAACGTAAATAGGGGTTTTAGGTATTGATCGTTGTTCCCAAACAGGATGTATTCTTGCGCTTTGATTACAAATGACAAAAAATGCCATGGTATAACCTCCCATGAAATCCCTGTATTTGCACCATAGACAATACCAGATTTCTTTTCATGAATCTCTGGACATGTCCACCGATCGTATCCAACACTGGCAGATAGATTGATTGTCAGATATGACCAATTCCATGGATTAAAGGGGGAATAGTCTACGCCTGGAGAAAGCAAAAGAATATTTGTGAATTCGGAATGCCCGAATTGTGCTTTCTCGTGATCCACTTCTACACATAACGCCATGTTAGAGTTGAAGTGATAATTGTAGGTGAGGCCGACATCATATTTGTTTTTTGTTCCAATGCCTCCTCGCACACCAATGGCATGAATGCCTTTGACATGAGTTAGTTCTTGAGCTTGCAAACAATAAAATGGTAACATTTCAGCAAGCAACAATAGGCAAACTAACGTTCTTTTTGCAGTTTTCATCGTGTTTTAATTTGGTAAATTTTTCTGCAAATATACGAATAATTTTATAATAGCAATCTTTTTTGATAAAAAATAATAATAGAAGTAGATTTTTTGATATTTTATTGTGTATTATTTTTATTTTATAGCATGTCTGATAAAAATGTTATTTACGCATAATATGTTATTATTTTATCAACTTTCTGGTCCCACTCATCATGAGGAACTGATGGATAGATTTGACAGGAGAAGCAGATGGCTATTTTAGGACACGAAAAATGTTTTAATAATTTATCATAGTATCCTTTTCCTCTACCTATTCGGTTGCCGTTGAGGTCAAAAGCCATTCCTGGAACAATGATTAGATCGATCTCCTCGTAGTTTGAGAAACGGTCTCCAATAGGTTCTGCAATATTGAACGCTCCGGTTTGCATTTTATCAGGATTGATAAATGGACGAATTTCAGAATCGTCACCAATGACTACAGGAAGATATATATTCTTTTCTTTGCTCCATTTGATGATGAAGTCATGCGTAGGGATTTCATCAGGCAATGACCAAAATAATAGGATGTTTTTTGCCTTCTGAAATATATTCTCGGCTTCTAATAAGGATAAGATCTTTTTTCCATAGTAATCCTTCTCCCAACCGTATAGTTTCTTTATTTTTTCTCTTACATCTCTGCGCGTTTCTTTTTTCTCCTCCATAGTTTATTCTTTTAAGATTTTAACTGTTTCAGTCTTAGAAGCATATTCAATAGTGAGAATATACATTCCATTTGGATAAGAGGATAAGCTCATCTCATACTCGCCGGATTTATTTTCTTTTGTTTGTAGAATTTGTCCGGATCTGTTTTGTAACGTTATTTTTCTTGCTTTTCCCGTTAAAGAAATCGTTATTTTATCTTTGGATGGGTTAGGGTAAACACTAGTACCTGTTTCGTTGATGATATCATGATGATAGGTTAAGTCACTAGTTTGCATTCGAGGTTCAATCAGCAGAGAGGCTGCTTCGTTGAATGGTTCCAATGTACTGATTTCAAACCATTTATTACCTTTCTTGTAGTAAGCAGTGTTGGTCTCCTTCTGTACAGCACAGAGGGCGAAAGGGTATTTTGTTTCTTTCGGTAGTTCAATGGCAATGAGAAATGAACTGTCCACTTTGACAGGTGTGTCGAGGTGCACATAGTTATAGCAAGAGGATAAATCCTTTTGTAATTCAGCTATTGTAGTCTTTTTACTTGTGTTATAATATGAATTATAGACTCTGACACGTTGTTTGTAAATAAGTTCAGGGGAGTTGTCTCCTGTGTAGATTTTCAGCCAAATTGTATCAGTGTCTGTGTAGGTACCTACTTCTGGAAGGAAGTGAACACCGTATATGACGCCAGGTTGATTGTATCGTTCGGCAAATTCCTGTATTCCCTTGTCATTTGTTCCAGCTAGATAGACATCGTTTTGGGACAGAATAGGCTGATCTTCGCGTTCATAATGCGTAATTCTTTTGCAAGATGAGCTGTAAGGTTCTTTGCCTGATAATGTTTGTGCTTTGGACTGCGATGGATCTAACCATGTGGAGAGGGCTAGGTTCTTTGAACGAGAATTCCATACTTTATTGATTCTATAGAAGCAGTCGTAGTTAGATTCTTGGCATCCTGATGGATCGTATCCACCAGAGAGTGCACCGATGATTCTAGCTTGATCATCAAATAGAGGTGCTCCAGAGGATCCTCCTTCTGTGATTCCCATCTCCCATTCATCTATTCCCCAATGAGCGTCGTTAGAGAACATGGGTTCATTATCGCAGCAAATAAACGTTGTTTTTTCAGGAGTGGTCTTGGAGAGTGAATATCTTTTCGTATCTCCTTGTGGATGGTGAACGGTATATACTCGAGAATTGATGTCGGATTGAATATTCCAACCCGCCAGATAGGAATTATATTCGAATGGAGGGAATTCGTTCAGTTGTAACAAAAGCAGATCAAATGATTTTTGAATATCGACCGCCTTGGCTCCGGACACACTCATGCCAAACGAGCTGCTGATTGAGTTGTCAAAGCAATAAGGATTCTCATAATTAAAGTAGAAGATACTTGTTGAGGCTATATCGTTGATGGTTTTAGTTGATGTCTCTTCTATGCAGTGTGCAGCAGAAAGGACATAAGGTGTGTTATCTTGCAAACTATTATTGATAAGCGCACCAGAACAGATGACACTACCGTTAAAGATGATTAGGACCGTGCTTCTTGACGCTATATCAGGAACATCAATGCAGTTTACGTTGACATTACAGCTTTGTGACAGATTAGCTTCCGGATAGCTCGTCAGTGCTTTGGTAAGAGATCTGAATCCGTGGTTGACCTGTCCGATGGCAATTTCCCCTGTTTGATTTTTGGGTTCGTAGTATTCGACAACAATTTCATCCCCTTCTATCGGAGAAGTTGCAAGTTTTCCATCGTCGTGATTGTTCTCGCTAGTGAAGGCGCCTATGATTTGACTTCTGTCGGGTGTGTATATGAATAGTTTAGCCCCCTCTGGAAGGTGAAATTTATCAAAAATTAGATTGATTGAGACAGCATCTTCCGAATGGATTTTAGCTCTCCATACTTTTCCACCATCCGGTAGAAATGTGGTTATACCGCTATTCTGAGGTGTTATGTTGACGTTAAAACCATAGGCAAAGCGTACGCCTCCGATTTTCATCGAGATAGAATCATTTTTGATAGAATCGTAATTAAACGGAGGCATTTCGATGATATCATTACTTAAAAAATGACGAAGGGTAGCCCCTTGTAATTTCTCAGGTAATGGGAATCCACCCTGACTTATTTGAGCTATTGAATGGAATGTCAATAGGATGGAAATGAATAAAGATGTGATAAATCTATATTGGTTCATATGAATTGGATGGCCATTTAGGTGATGTTGTACTAATCTTTTTGAATAGAAGTTTTGCATAAGATGCCCAACTTATAGAGGTCAAAGATACGTAAATCAGGTTGATTAGAAGTGAGATTTGAGATAAATCTGTTTTTTTGTAGGTTGAAAAACCATATATATGGACGTAAGAGGAAGGTCCATTTCAATATATGTTGATATCGAAGAATTTTTATGTCTTTGCGAAATTCTTTTTTATGATTTGTTTTTTGGTATATGCACCAGAGGTTGGAAATAGACGATTCTGTTTTTTTTATGAATGAGTTTGTATCGTCATACGAAAGGTGATAGGCAGGATTGTCGATGTGTATTAGGTTGCAATTCTGTTGTTTGAGTTCCCAACCAAACAATGTATCTTCATGTCCGTATTTACGGAGTGTTTCGTCAAATTGAATGGTGTCGAAAAGTTTTTTCTTGATGAGACAGTTAAACGCAGTGAAGGAGCGATAAGGAGCTGTGTTCCGTTTTTCGGCGGATTTCTCTTCGCGTTGAATCCCATACAGCCAGCGCAGATAGTAATCAGAGGCTGGTTGTTCTTTTTTGTAACAGCATCCACCCATGATGATATCAGCATGAGAAGATTGAGCCGAAACGATATAGCGTTTAATAAAAAAGTCATCTACAACTTCAGCGTCACAATCCATGAATAATATGTATTCGAATTGAGCTTTTTTGGCTAATTGATTACGGATAGCTGATCGTCCGATGTTTTGGGGAAGTCTTGTTAATTGAGTGTAAGGCAAAGTAGCAAGTTGGGCATTCTCCTTTTCGTAAACATCAGAGTTGTCATCTATAAGGATTATTTCATGTTTGATTTCTTCTTTCAGAGCTTGTTGGCTGAGGTCATTTATTAGTTTAGTGACATTGTAATTATATATAGGTATGCAAATAGAAAGTGTCATGGTATTAAAAATTTGTGCAAAGGTAAAACATTCTTTTGGTTATTCAAAGCAAATGAGATAGGAGGAAAATTTCAAATAAAAAAAATGGCGATTGGGGGAGAAAAAAGGCTTGAATGGCGATATTCGGTCGAGACGAGATAACATAACTTTGTGAATAAAGAAAAAAATGTCTATCTTCGCAGTCTAAAGTAGAATTTAATAATTTAAAGTAAGTCAATGAAAATAGCATTAGTAACAGGCGCATCAAGAGGAATTGGAAGAGCATGTGCAGTGAAACTTGCCGAAATGGGTTATTATGTGATTATCAATTTTCAATCGAATGAAACGGAAGCGTTGAATACGTTGAAGATGGTTCGAGAGAAAGGCTCAGACGGTGAAATTATGAAATTTGACGTTGCCAATTCAGACGAAGTGGAAAAGTCCATCACTGATTGGCAGGAGGCTCACGAAGGTGAATACATTGAATGTTTGGTGAATAATGCAGGTGTACGTCGTGATACTCTTTTGTTTATGATGACCAATGAAGATTGGAATAAGGTATTGGATACAAGCTTGAATGGTTTTATGTACACGACGAGAGCTGTGATTCAACCTATGTTGAAAAAGAAAAAAGGACGTATTGTCAACATGGTTTCTTTGTCTGGACAAAAGGGATTACCTGGACAAACCAATTATTCAGCAGCTAAAGGTGCAGTGATGTCGGCTACTAAAGCATTGGCTCAAGAGGTTGCTCGCAAGGGTGTGACGGTAAATGCGGTTGCCCCTGGATTTGTTCGTACAGATATGACACAGGGATTGGATGAGGCTACATTGAAGGCTCAGATTCCGATGAATCGTTTTGGTGAACCTGAGGAAATTGCTGCTACGGTAGGATTTTTGGTGTCTGATTCGGCATCATATATTACAGGTCAGATTATCGGTGTAAATGGAGGTTTATATACATAATCTCGTTTACTCGGTATATTTATATTAACTTAATCATAGAAATTATGAAGAAATTAGGGATATTTTTTGTGTTGGCAATAGCATCATTGTCTTTGTCAATGGCACAGAGCGTTGTACCCGTTTCTGATGTGGCTGGCTTGAAGGCAAAAATGCAGGCTGCGGCTACAAATGTTACATCCATTCAAAGTGATTTCACGCAGGAGAAATTTATCTCAGCAATGGGTAAAAGCATGAACTCATCTGGTAAGTTCTATTATCAGAAAGAGGACAAGGTGAAGTTGGAATATTTGTCACCCTACAAACAAAATATGGTGATGAATGGCAACAAGCTGATGATGGAGATGGGTAATAATAAGAATGTGATGGATGCTTCTGCAAATCCTATGGCGGCTGAATTGAAGAAGGTGATTTCTGCTTGTATGAGTGGTAATATTGCTAATATGGGTGAGAACTATATTTTGGAATATTTCCAGGAAGGCACAAATTATCTAGTAAAAATCACGCCAAAGGCTGCGGATATTAAAAAGTTCGCTCAAGAAGTGGAGCTTTATCTAGACATGAAAGACTTCTCGGTTGTCAAAATGAAAATGATTGAACCGATAAAGCCAGGTTTCAAGAAAAATGATTATACATTGTACACTTTCACCAATAAGAAAATGAATGTGAAAGTAGATGGTGCCGTATTTGTAATAAAATAAATAGATGCGTAAGTATTTTTTTATACTTCCATTTGTGATCTTACTACTAGCAGGTTGCTCACCTAAATTGTTCAGAGATTTAGATATGCGACCTGCTACTTCTGTTAAGATGCATAGGAATTCGTTGATGCCTGTTTTTGATCATTTGGAAGAAGCAAAATTTTATTCAACACAAATTGATTTCAAGGAGAATTCGATGGCAGGAATCCTTGCTGTAACAAAAGAATCGGAAGGCCATTTCCGTACGGTTTTGATGACTGCTTTTGGAATGACGTTGTTTGATTTCTCTTTGTCTAGGGATAGCTTTATCGTAAATAGTTGTGTCGAACAGATGAACAAGAAGATAGTGCTGAATTTATTAGAGAAGGATCTTAGAGCATTGTTTCTATTGAATATTCCAAATGAATTCAAAGCTGTCTATTATAGAAATAAGGAGAAACAAAATTGGCTCGGATATAGTGTGAAAGCCGATGATGGTGAGTGTAACTATCTGATTTATCCGAGAGAAAATAACTTTGTTCGAAACATCCAAAATGGAGGTGTTATAAAACGTATGCGGGCTGTTTTTGATGAACAGGTGGTGACAATCTATCATCCTAAATTAAAACTGAAGTTGGTGATGACTGAAATGGATATGTGATGAAATATGAGTTCTAAAAACTATATGATCTCACACTAATATTGCAAAAGAGTGATATTTATGTTCCTGATGAACCGTTTAATGGACTTGTTCTTTTGGGGTCTCTGACATTAAAAAAATGGTTGCGTCGATTAAGTGATGAGAATATAATTATTATTGTTTCTTCTCATATTATTTCATCGCTTACAGATATTTGTGATACGATCAGTTACCTTCATGTAGGTGAAGTTGTTGAAACGTTTTATGAAATGGATTCGAAATATATAGAAGAAAAAATCTGGCAGTTATGCGGTTGTAATATAGAGACTGCATTTACAGATAATTGAATAAAATATCCCCAAGATTGAACGTTTATTACACTTTCTTAGAATTTATCATGGATAATTTTGAAACAGCAATCGGAAAAGGTGTAATTTTTTTGGTTGTGTGTTGAACGAATTATGACTATTTTGTGATAAATTTGCAAGAGGAAGTTCGCAAAGTGCCAAATTTGTAAAAAAGACAAATTATGTGATGAAAGCGCACAATAAAGACTTAATTTTCTCGTTTTTGCAGAAAAATCACAAAACAATGCACGAAATTTCATAATGGAAATTTCATGTGCTGGCTAAATTTGCAATTAGATGAATGGGATGAATGCCACATCTCGATGTCTAGTTAGTGAAAAATGAATAGAGTTTATGATGTAATATATGGTTTTCAAACTATGAAAAATCTTCTGTGTTTTGTTCGCTTTTTCTTCACTGATATTTATCATTTTATTTTTTGCAGGACACTAAATTTTTTTAACATTCGTTTGCAAAAATGTTGTAAAGACCGAATAATGTTATAAATTTGTACGATGTATGTAAATACGCCTTTTTGAGAAAAAATAAAAATATTTAAACAAAGTAAGAATATGAATTTTGGACATTTTGACGATGCGAACCGTGAGTTTGTCATCACCAATCCCGCAACACCGTTCCCTTGGATTAATTATCTTGGAAACGAGGATTTCTTCGGTTTGATTTCAAATACAGCCGGAGGTTATGATTTCTACAAGGACGCTAAGTTCCGCCGTATTACTCGTTACCGTTACAACGGTGTGCCAATGGATAATGGCGGCCGTTATTTCTATATCAACGATAATGGTACAGTATGGAATCCGGGATGGAAGCCATGTAAGACTCCGCTTGACTCATACGAGTGTCGTCATGGAATGAACTATACACGTATTACTGGTTCAAAGAATGGTATAGAGGCTTCTGTATTGTTCTTCGTTCCTTTGAAAACGTGGGCTGAGGTTCAAAAAGTAACATTGAAGAATACAACTACCTATGCAAAGAAGATAAAACTCTTCTCTTTTGCTGAGTGGTGTTTGTGGAATGCTGCTACTGATATGGAGAACTTCCAACGTAACTGGTCAACTGGTGAGGTGGAAATCGATGGCAGTGTAATCTATCACAAAACAGAATATAAAGAGCGTCGTAACCATTATGCATACTATGCATTAACTAATTCTAAAATAGATGGTTATGATACAGATCGTGAATCATTCATCGGTCTTTATAATGAGTTTGCTGATCCTCAATGTGTTATGGCAGGTAAGCCAGGTAATTCATTGGCACATGGATGGTCTCCAATTGCATCTCACTATGTTGAAGTAGAACTTCAGCCAGGCGAGAGCAAAGACTTCATCTTTGTGTTGGGTTATGTTGAGAATGAGCAAGAAGAAAAATTCTCTAAAGAGGATATTACACGTAAGAAAAACGGAACATTGATCTCTTCACAAGATTCAGATGTAACACTTGTTAACAAGAAGAAAGCTCTTGAGACAATCAAACGTTTCTCTACTGTAAAGGCTGTTGACGAGGCATTTGCTGAGTTGGCTGCTATGTGGGATAAGCTTTTGGAGGTTTACGTTGTTAAGTCTGACGACGAGAAATTGAACCGTATGGTTAATATCTGGAGTCAATATCAATGTATGATCACCTTCAACTTCTCTCGTTCAGCATCATTTTTCGAGAGTGGTATCGGTCGTGGTATGGGATTCCGTGATTCTAACCAAGACTTGGTTGGTTTCGTTCACCAAGTTCCTTCTCGTGCTCGTCAACGTATCATTGATATTGCATCTACTCAATTCCCAGATGGTGGTTGCTACCACCAATATCAACCATTGACTAAGCGTGGTAACAATGACATCGGTGGTGGATTCAACGATGATCCATGCTGGTTGATCTTCGGTACGGCTGCTTATGTTAAGGAGACGGGTGACTTCTCTATCTTGGATGAGCCTGTTCCATTTGATAACAAGCCAGGTTCAGAGGTTTCTTTGTTCGAACACTTGAAGATCTCTTTCAACCACGTGGTTAACAACCTCGGTCCTCACATGTTGCCGTTGATCGGTCGTGCTGATTGGAACGACTGCTTGAACTTGAACTGCTTCTCTTGGGATCCAAACGAGTCATTCCAAACAACAGAGAATAATTCAGTAGGTAGCAAGGCTGAGTCTTTGATGATCGCAGGTTTGTTCGTCGTAACTGGAAAGGACTATGTTGAACTTTGCAAGCAAATGGGTAAGGCTGATGAGGCTGCTCGTGCTCAAAAGTGCATCGACTCTATGGTTGAGGCTGTTAAGAAGCATGGTTGGGATGGAGATTGGTATCTTCGTGCATACGACTTCTATGGAAACAAGATAGGTTCTAAGGAGTGTGAAGAAGGTAAGATCTTTATCGAGAGCCAAGGTTTCTGTACAATGGCAGGTATCGGTTTGGAAGAGGGTATGGTTGACAAAGCTATCGACTCTTGTAAGAAATATCTCGACTGCGAGCACGGTATGGTTCTTAATAACCCTGCTTATACAACTTATCATGTTGAGATGGGTGAGATCAGTTCTTATCCTGCAGGATATAAAGAGAATGCAGGTATCTTCTGTCATAACAACCCTTGGGTGATCATCGGTGAGACGGTTGCCGGACGTGGTAACGATGCATGGGAATTGTTCCGTAAGATCGCTCCTATGTATTTGAAAGACCAAGCACTTCACAAGGTTGAACCTTACGTAAACTGCCAGATGGTAGCTGGTAAGGATGCAGCTAAGCCAGGTGAAGGAAAGAACTCTTGGTTGACAGGTACTGCAGCATGGATGTGGTTGACAGTGAGCCAATACCTATTAGGTATCAAGCCTGCATATACAGGTTTGGAGATCAATCCTTGTTTGCCAGCTGACATCAAGGGTTACTCAGTTAACCGTATTTTCCGTGATGCTGAGTATAGCATCAAAGTAACGAACCCAAGTGGTGTTCAGAAAGGCGTTAAGAAGTTGATCGTTAACGGCAAGGAGATTGCTGGTAATGTTGTTCCTATGCAGCCTGCAGGTTCTAAGAACACTGTAGAAGTGGTTATGGGATAGAAATATAGTAGAGTCAGGGGGAGTGAGTCCCCTTGACTTATTTTTTTTGATGATGACCTATTAAATTTAATGAGTATGAAAAATATTTTGTTGGGTGCGTTAGCTATTATCTCTTTGTGTTTATGTTCATGTGTAAGAACATCTCATCCAGAGGCAACGACAATAGACGAAGCATCTTTGTATCCTGAGAACTCGCCTGTAGCAAGATTTGGAAGACTACAAGTGAAAGATTTACAGTTATGTGACGAAGAAGGAAATCCTGTTCAATTGGCAGGAATGAGCACCATGGGATGGCAATGGTGTGGTGAGTGTTATACACAAGAATCTATCGAGACATTAGTAAATGATTGGAATATCAGTGTTCTTCGTCTTGCTATGTATGTAGAAGAAGGTGGATATAACGAAGATCCTGAGGAGTTCCGTCAGAGAATGTGTGATCTCATCGATATTTGTGGTGAATACGGTATCTACTGTATAGTTGATTGGCATATATTGACTCCAGGTAATCCGTTGGATCCTAAATATGCTGGAGCAGAAGAATTCTTCCGTTTTATCGCAAATCGTTACGCAGATCGTGACCATGTGATTTATGAGATCTGCAACGAACCAAACAACTGTTTGGAGAAAGGCGATACACTTAAGCCATGGGAATGTACAAAAGAAACAAATGTTACATGGGATATGATTGCAGATTATGCTAATTCAATTATTCCTGTTATTCATAGTGAGTATGACGCTGTAGGCGCTCCTTATCCAATTATTATTGTAGGTACTCCACAATGGGATCAGTTGGTGGATGCTTGCTTGAAAGAAGGTATGTGTCAGGGTAATGGAAAAGATTTGTGTGATTCTTTACCAGAGCGTGATGCTCGTTTGAAATTTGAGAATGTAATGTATGCTTTCCACTTTTATGCAATGGAGCATAATGAAGGATTTGAGAAAGATGGAAAGCCTGACTACTATAATATGTACTCTTATATGTATGATGTATTAGGCAAATTGCCTGTCTTCTGTTCTGAATTTGGCTTGTGTAATGCTGATGGAAATGGAGCATTGGATATGGATCGTACAGATAAATGGTTGTTGATGTTAAGTGGTAAGAATGCAGGAAATCAGTTGGTAAGTTTCTGTAATTGGAGTTTCTCTGATAATGAGAGATCTTCATCTGCATTGAATCCAGGTGCTTGCGGTGCTAAGAACTGGAATGACTTAACAGCATCTGGTGAATATATAAAGAAAGTACTTTCTGTTGTAAATGCAGGTGCGTCAGAACCATCTGTTTTGAAACCGACAAACGTTTATACAAAATAATTTATGGCAAGGAGAGAGGGGATTCCCTTTCTCCTTTTTAATGATAAAATAGCATGAAATTAACGAACAACCTATTGCTAAGGAGTGCAGCCTTCCTGTTACTGTGTGGGTTATCCTTCACACAATGTAACAAACCTCAGCCTCAGCCGAACAATACTCAATGTGAGACTTCTCACAAGTTTGAATTTGTTGCAACAGACACTTCATGGAAATCGTTGAGCCTTCGTGAAAAGATTGGTCAGACCATGATGATTCAAACTAGATATGAAGATCATCGTGCTGTGGGTGGTTCTATTAAGACATTCATGGAAAAATATCCTGTTGGTGGTTTGTTTATTCCAGATTGGTATTTTAAAGAGCATGCAAATGGACAAAATGTTTTGGACCTGATTCCTGCTATCTTGCAAGAATATAATGACAATGCAAAATATCCAATGCTTGTATGCGAAGATTTTGAACGTGGTATTGGGGAAACCTATTCCAAATATACTCACTTGCCAGTGGGCATGTCTTTGGGTGCAGCTGCTGATACGTCATTAGCTTATAATCTAGGACAATCCATTGCGTTGGAAGCAAAAGAATTAGGATTCAACTGGTTGTTGCATCCTGTTTGTGATTTGAATATGAACCCATTACAGGAGTTGGTGGTTGAACGTTCTGTCTCTGACGATGTGAATAAAGCATTGCCAATTCTAAAGAGCCAGATGAACGGTCTTCATCAGCAAGGTGTTATCTCTACGGTGAAACACTTCCCTGGTGATGGTGTGACGATGCGCAATCAGCATATTGTAACAACGGCTAACTCTTTAACAAAAGAGGATTGGGATGCCTCATTTGGTAAACTATTCAAAGAATTAATCGATAATGGTGCAGCTACGATCATGGTTGGTCATATTCAGTTGCCAGCTTATCAGACTGAGAAAATCAATGGTCTATTGCCACCAGCAACTCTTTCAAAAGAACTGATGGTTGATTTATTGAAGAATAAATTTGGCTATAAGGGTGTAATCATCACAGATGCCTTGAACATGGGTGGATGCGCTGGTTATTATAAGAATGAGTTGGAGGTGTCTGTACAATGTTTTGCTGCAGGTGCTGATGTCGTTCTATGGCCATCATTAGCCTATATGGATACGGTGGAGGCTCGTATCATTCGTGGAGAGATTCCGATGTCACGTTTGGATGATGCCGTTTCTCGTGTATGGGCGATGCGTGAGCGCTTCGGTTTGATTGAGAAGAAAAAAGAGTTGTCAACACCGTTGACAGAAGAGGCAAAGCAGTTGGTACAAACAACAGGAACAGCTATTGCAGAGAAGGCGGTGACATTGATTTGTGACAAGAACCAAGATGTTCCGTTAAATGCAGAGAAGAGCAAGAAACTTTTGATCTTGGAAGTGGGTGCTGAGTTGAATGAAGCTAAACTGCAAGTGATGAAAGAAGAGTTGCAAGCACGTCATTTTGATGTTGACATAATGGACAACCCTCATTTCTATAGTTGGGGTTGGAGAATCGATTCATTGGAGTCATACGATAAGATCTTGGTATGTTTCGAGAATCGTTATTTCCATCCGTTGGGAACATGCTTGTTGAAAGACAAGGAGTCATTTGCTGTTTGGACAGCCAATATGACAGATCCTAACAAGAGAATTGGTATCTCTTTCGCTAATCCGTATGTCTTGGATATATATGAAGAAATATGTCCATTGAAGATCAATGCATACAGTTGTGATCCTTTCACGCAAAAGGCAGTTGTCAAGGCACTTTGTGGTGAGATTCCGTTCACTACACAATCGCCTGTGAAATTGAATCCTGATGCACTTAAATAGTAATTAATAATTAAATTTAAATATAAATGGAAAACAATCAAAAACTCTCTATCGTTGAGAAGGTCGCCTATGGTGCAGGTGACTTGGCATGTAACCTCTTTTGGGGGTTGATATGCATGGCAACAGCATTCTATACTGAATATTTTGGTATTACTGCTGCAGCTGCAGGTACTATGATTTTTATCGTTTCATGTATCGATATAGCATTTGATGTTATCATTGGTGCTATTGCAGATAGAAAAAAGACTAAATGGGGCCGTTTCCGTCCTTGGATTCTTTATGGTGTGATTCCTTTCTGTGTAATAGGTTTCTTCACATTCTACACACCAGATTTCGCTGAGGGAGGCAAGATCGTTTATGCTTATGCAACCTTCTTGTTGTTCCGTTTGATGTATTCTGTAGTAAATGTACCTTATGGTGCATTGATGGGTGTTATTTCAAAGGATCCACAAGAGAGAACAGATGTATCAGCTTATCGTAATGTAGAGGCACAAATCGGATGTTTGTTAAGCTATGGATTTGTGTTCACAATTGTTCGTGCTATTCAAGATAATTTTAATTGTTCTGGACAACAAGCCTTTTCTTATACAGCATTGATATATGCTATTGCTGCGTTCTTATTGTTAATGTTCACTTTCTATTTCACAAGAGAGCGTGTAGAACCTGTAAAACAAGAGAAGAACGAGTTGTCTGATGATGTAAAAGATCTTCTTTCTAACAGACCATGGATCGCATTGTCTGTTGCAGGTATAGCTATGTTGTTCTTTGTGTTTGTACACAATGGATTAGTACCATATTATGCAAAATATTGTTTGGCAGAATATACGGTAGATCCTGCTACTGGCGAAGAGGTATTTAATGTGACAGGATCCTTGTTCGGTGTAAAGCTTACATGGGAGTTGGTTTCAACATTGTTGTTGGCTCTTGGTTCTGTATTTACGATTATTGGTACATTGATCATTCAAGTCATTGTGAAGAAATTCGGTAAAAAACCAACATGGTTGGGCTGTTTTATCTTAGCATCTATTTTGTCTGTATGCTTCATGTTCCTTGATAAGGATAATGTCGCTTCGGTTATTATATTGAATATCATTTTCACATTGTGTATTGGTCCTTCTGGATTCATTATGTGGAGTATGTATGCTGATGTGGCTGATAATGCTGAGGTTGAAACAGGTCGTCGTGCAACAGGATTGATTTATTCATCTGCGACAATGGCTCAGAAGTTGGGTACAGCGTTTGCTAATGCAGTTCCTGCTTTTGCTTTGGCTGGTATCGGATTTGTTGCTAATACTCAATTGAGTCAGGATACTGTTTCTTCATTGAATAAAATCTTTGCTTTATTGCCATTGGTCGGTGCTGTTATTGGTATTTTAGCTTTGTTCTTCTATAACATAGATGAGGCAAAAATAGAGAAGAATGCAAAGATCTTGGAAGAGAGAAGAAATGCAGCTAATGGCGCTGAATCAGCTGAATAAGTAAAAATGACTAGTCCTACATAATCGTCACAGATTTTTGTTTTTATAGGATTGTCGTACAAATATCATGAGAGGGTGTATCAAAACGATATACCCTCTTCTTTTTTTGTCTATGCGAATGGACAATAGTCAAGTAATAGGAAAAGAAATAATTTTGTAATTTTTTTGTTTCTCAAACATATTCTATTATTTTTGGATAGTTTATTCCTATTTGGATAGACTTTTTCATGATTGGTTGTTCGGTTCTGCCAATTATGAATGAATAGTTTTTTCAGAACGGTTTTTAAATTTTGAGGAAATATAATGGGAGCATTTTTCAGTTTTATAGCTATATTATTACTGTTTGTTCTGTTAGTCCGAATAAATAACTTGAAAGATTCGTTGAGGGAAACGAATAAGAGTATAGAGAAGTATCATAAGTTGATTGATAAGTTAATCAAACAAATTGATCAGCTGAAGACATCTACTATTGTAGAAGAACCTGCTCCTGTTCAGAAAGAGGAAATACACGTTGAGGTACCTGAGGAGATTTCGGTTCCAATCAATGAGATAACACCTGATCCAGTGATGATGGAGGAGGAGAAACATATAGACCTCACGGCTGTTCAGTCACCTACTCAAGTGGATGAAATGGTGACGGAAAAAGTAGAGCAACCCATTGAGGAGCCGACGATTCTATTTACGGAGGAACCAAAAACAGAGAATGTCATTTCTATGGAGGAACCGAAGAAAGAAAAAGCACCAAAAGTTGAAAAGAATAAAATCGATTACGAACGCTTCATCGGAGAGAATTTGTTTGGAAAGATTGGTATCCTGATCTTTATTTTAGGTGTTGGCTTCTTTGTCAAATATGCGATCGACCAGAATTGGATTAATGAGACCATGCGTACCGTTCTTGGATATGGCGTCGGTTTGGCATTGTTTGGTGTGGGACATAAACTAAGAGAGAAGTATCATACGTTTAGTTCCCTTCTTGTTGGAGGTTGTTTTGCCGTGTTCTATATAACAGATGCAATAGCATATCATTATTATAATTTATATGGACATCATGTGGGCTTATCTATTTTAATTGTCTCCACAATTCTTATGGTGGCGCTCTCTATTCTTTATGACAGACGAGAATTGGCTATCATTGCTTTGGTTGGTGGATTCTTAGCTCCATTTATCATTCACGGTGACAGTAAGAATATTGTGGGATTATTAATCTATGTACTGATCTTGGATTTGGGTATGTTTGCCCTTGCAATGTATAAGCGCTGGGGAGAGTTACCGGTCTTAACGTATTTCTTCACGTTGATCATTATGACCATAGCTACATTCCATGATTATGATAGTAAATCATTGCTGATATTCTCTACTATCTATTATTTTGTCTTCCTTTTCCCTGTATTTTATATATTGAAATTCCAAAAGACAGAGAACATGTCCAAAGTCTTGATTTCAATGATCATCCTTAATAATTTCACTTATTTTGCATTAGGATGTTCATTACTGAATAAATTATGTCCAACGCAAGACTTGGTTATTACTTATCATGGTATATTCTGTTTATTCCTTGCATTGGTAAATGCAGGATTTAGTATCTGGATGTCTAAGGTAGGACACGATTTCCTAAAGAAGGTTTCTATTGCCTTGGCGGTAGTGTTTGTTACACTGTTTGTGCCAATGCAGTTCGATAATAGTCCGATCTATTTGGTATGGTCAGCAGAAATGGTTGTTCTTTTATGGCTGTTCATTCATTCGAAAATGCACGTTTATGAATATAGTTCATTTGCACTTTTTCTCATAACCTTCGTATCGTTCTTTTTAACATTTACGTATGAGGATCCGGAAAGGTTATTTGTCAATCAGATGTTTGTATCCAACATGTTCGTGTCTGTTTCATTTCTAGCAATGGCCTTGTTGATGGAAAAATATAAAACAACTATGGAAATAGCGAAAGTGATGGGTTTTAGACTCTTTAATCCATTGTTTTATGTTCTTTCTGTTATAACTTGCTATATTTCGATAATGTTAGAATTAGTAAGGATAGAGAATTTAGGTGTTCGTTGGGCTTCAATCGCTCTGCTCACATCGGCTATTGTCGGATTGGTATGCTTCTTATTCAAATTTAGGTTTAAATATAAAGATCATCCGGAGGTCTATTCAGTCTTGATGAGCACACCTGTGTTTTTATTTCTTATTAACGTGCTTAAGTTCCATGGCCATTTTATAGGTATGGAATCAAATACTTTGCAGTTCTGTCTGTTGTTGTTAGCTGCTGCGCTAAATATCGTTTGTATGATAGTAGTGGCTAAAGAACATTACAAAAAAGAATCGGTTGATAGTGATCATTATATGATTTGTGGCAAGATGGTGGATAAGGCACATTATAAGAATGAGTCGGTTGTAAAAAAATTCACCATATTTTTGAATATACTTGCCATGGTTCAATTGGTTGCCTTAGTTCGTCTGATCTCATTACAGATGGGCTTTGAGAACTTTAGACCTATTTTCTCTGTTGTGATGGCGCTGATTGGTTTTGTGCAGATGTGTCTTGGTATGAAGTTACATATGAAGGTTCTGCGTATCATCAGCTTGGTGACATTCGGAATAGTGTTAGCTAAGTTGTTGCTTGTTGATTTATGGTCGATGCCATCCTTGGGTAAGATTATTGTATTCGTATTGTTAGGTTTGATCTTGCTGATTCTATCATTCTTATACCAAAAGTTAAAAGTGGTACTCTTTGAAGATGAGATAGAAGAAGAGAAGACAGAATCATCAGATCCGATATCTTAATCTCATTATCGATTCCTTATAGTAGGATATTTTTAGGGATAACCGTGATTCTATAGGGAAAAATGAATGTTTCAGTATTTGTATATTCTAATAGTTCCTATTACCTTTGAAAAGTCATTTGGAAGAATGACTTTTCGGTGATGGGTCAATAGGTTCTGCCTATTTTCGAGAGATGAATTTAGAACTCAGTTTATAGATTAGTTACATTGGAATCAGTAGAACAGATAATCAAATTTGCGAGTGAAATAATGTGGGGAGTGCCCTTGATTGTTTTATTGGTGGGCACGCATGTTTATCTTACAATTCGACTTCGTTTCCCTCAGAGATATTTATGGAAAGCTATCAAGCTATCTTTTGCAAAGGAGAAAGGTAGCAAAGGAGATGTTAGTGCATATGGAGCCTTGTTTACAGCTCTGGCAGCTACGATTGGTACGGGTAATATTGTCGGCGTAAGCACAGCGGTAGCGTTGGGTGGACCGGGTGCTGTTTTTTGGTGCTGGTTGACGGGTGTTTTTGGTATTGCCACGAAGTACAGTGAAGCGTTATTGGCAGTAAAATTTCGAGTTAAGACAGAGAAAGGACAGATGTTGGGAGGCCCTATGTATGCACTTGAAAGAGGGTTGCATTGTAAATGGTTAGCTGTTCTTTTTTGCATATTTACGTTTTTAGCAGCTTTTGGTATTGGTAATATGGTTCAGGCAAATGCTGCTTCTCAGTTATTACATACGAATTATGCTGTTCCAGAATATATTACTGGTATTGTTATGGCTGTTCTCACAGCATTGGTGGTATTCTTTGGAGTGAAAGGAATTGCCAACACATGTACGTTGATTGTACCTGTTATGGCCCTATTTTACGTAGGAAGTTGTATTGTTATATTATGTATCAATAGCTCATATATCTGGGATGCCTTATGTCTTATTGTGAAGGCAGCCTTCAATCCGCAAGCGGCAGGTGCCGGTTTTGTGGGAGGAACACTGGCGATGACGATACGTTACGGTGTGTCAAGAGGACTCTTTTCTAACGAATCAGGAATGGGGTCGGCACCCATTGTGGCAGCTGCGGCTAAGAGTCGTAATCCTGTGAGACAAGCGTTGGTTTCTTCGACGGGAACATTCTGGGATACCGTTGTGATATGTGCTTTAACGGGTCTTGTGGTGGTCAGCACTATGTTGGCTCATCCAGAGCTAAACGGTAAAGAAGGTACAGAACTTATCTCTGCTGCATTTAATTCCATCCCACATGTAGGAACATTGATTCTGACAATTGGATTGTTTTCATTTGCCTTTTCTACCATATTAGGTTGGTCTTATTATAGTGAGAAGGCAATTGAGTATTTAGGTGGCAGTCATACGATTCGTTATTATTATGTGATGTGGGTCATAGCCATCTTTGCAGGATCTGTACTTCAACTTAAGGTAGTATGGAATTTTGCTGATTGTATGAATGCGTTGATGGTTATTCCTAACTTGATTTCGCTGCTCTTCTTATCCAATGTATTGACAAAGGAAACACGTAAATATTTATGGAACAATCGATTAGATAAATGGAATAATAGCGAAATGCATATTAGTTTGATGGATCGCGAGAAGAAATTACGAAAGATATATAAAGGGGAATAAGCTTCCTTATTTCCCAATCCATTAAACCACGTAGGTCTCTAAATCATCCATTGGATAGGAGATTCGTTGTGGACGATGAGTGGCTTCATCCACTTGTACAAATGTAAATATACCTGTTGCAATGGTTCGTCTATTCTCACCGTCTGGGTCGGCTATTGCAGTAAGTTGCAGTGATAGTTTGACGGCACCTAATTCTAAGGGTTCACTTTTCACTTCTATTATTTCGTTAAGATATGCAGGCTTTAGAAATTTTATTTTGTCGGCCGTCAATGTGTACATTGTTTTATTTGTGATTGAAACAGCCAGTGAATGTCCCACCTTGTCCATCCATCCCATAACCTCTCCACCGAAAAGTGTATGGTTAACATTGAGCATTTTTTCTAGTACTTTGTAGCGTCTGACGACGGATGTTTTCATTAACTCTTTTGAGGTCATATCTTTTTTTTGTGCAAAGATACATCATGAGGCAGAGAAATGGTAATGTATCATGCGCAAAAAGTTCTTGTTCGTCGATAAATAGCAATGTTTGGTCTGATTTATAGATGGATTAAATTTTAATTTAATATATTTACGAAAGAAAATAAAACTAATTTAAATAGCGTGAAAATGAGAAAAATAATCATGGGACTTGCAGTTGGTCTATTGGGTACGTTCTTGGTATCCTCATGTTGTAACTGCGATAAAGATGGCAAATGTCAAAGCAAATGCCAAGATAAAAAAGAGTGTGTGAATGGTCCAGAGGGTCCAGATGGGTTTCATCATCATGGTCCTAGAGAAATGAGACCAGATTGTCCACCAATGCCATGTCCAGAGATGAGTCCGGAGAAAAAAGCGGAATTCGAGAAATGGATGAAATTTGATAGTCTTTCAGCGGATGAACAAAAAGCATTGTTAAAAGCTAAGAAAGCAGAGATAGATCAAAGAGAGGCTGAAATAGCTGCTAAGAAAGCAGAAATGGAACAAAAATGGGCTAATTTTGATCAGCTATCGATTGAAGAGCAAAAAGAGTTGATAGAGATGAAGATGTGTCCTAAAATGTGTCCAAAGATGGGTGGCCCTAGAATGTGTCCTCCAGGAAACTGCAAGATGAAAAAATGTCCAGAAGCAGAAGGAAAAGAGGACAAGGGAATATAAATACTTATACAATAAAACTACTTTTTTTTGAACCGCCATACGAATGGATTTCGTGTGACGGTTTTTTTTGTAATACGATTCAAATTGTCTTATCTTTGCAAAAAATAAGAATTAAAAATGATGTGTGACAATGCAAAAGGAATTAGCGTATATTACATTGGGTGATATAAAATCCATTTTGTTCGATGGTGCCAAAATAGCTTTCACGTCGGAGGTGAAAGAACGAATCAAAAAGAGTTTTGAGTTTCTAGATCAGTTTTCAAAAGACCGTGTTATTTATGGTATTAACACAGGTTTCGGTCCGATGGCACAATATCGAGTAAGTGATGATGAACGAGTACAGTTACAATATAATATAATCAGAAGTCATTCAGCAGGTGCAGGAAATCCTCTTCCGAATATCTATGTAAAAGCAGCGATGATTGCCCGTATCGGAACCTTTATTCAAGGTGAATCAGGTGTTCATCCTGAGTTGGTTGAGCTGTTGGCTAATTTCATCAATAACGATATTTATCCGTTTATCCCTGAACATGGTAGTGTAGGTTCAAGTGGTGATTTGGTACAGCTGGCACACATGGCATTGACGCTGATAGGAGAGGGACAAGTCAATTACGAAGGTGTGTTTCAACCGTCTTCGGATGTATTGAAGAAATTAGGGTTGAAGCCGATGGGTGTTCATGTCCGTGAGGGTCTGTCGGTAACAAACGGAACCTCTTTCATGACAGGAATTGGGCTGATCAATCTGTTTGATGCGCAAAAGTTATTGCAATGGGCTGTTATTGCCTCTGTTATGGTGAATGAGATTGCATCATCGTATGATGATTTCATGGCAGAGAAACTGAATGCAGTACGCCGTCAGCCAGGACAGAATGTGATAGCTGAGATGCTTAGGAAATTAAGTGAAGGAAGTCAGTGTCTGATGAATAGAGAGAAGGAGCTTTATGATGGAGGACATCAGAACGAGTCGGTTTTCAAGCATAAAGTACAGCCTTACTATTCGCTTAGATGCGTACCTCAGATCTTAGGACCTGTCTATGACACGCTGCAGAATACGGCTAGAGTATTGGAGAATGAGGTTAACTCGGCAACAGATAATCCAATTGTGGATGTAGAGACTAAAACTGTTTATCATGGAGGTAACTTCCATGGTGATTATGTATCATTTGAGATGGATAAATTGAAGATTGCGGTCACGAAATTAACGATGTTGATGGAGCGACAGATGAATTATCTCTTCCATGATCGTATTAATGGAATATTGCCTCCATTCGTTAATCTGGGTGTTTTGGGACTCAACTATGGAATGCAGGCATGTCAGTTCACTGCAACATCTACGACAGCAGAGTGTCAGACACTATCCAACTCAATGTATGTTCACTCAATACCAAATAACAACGATAATCAGGATGTGGTAAGTATGGGTACTAATTCAGCCTTGTTAGCTAAACGAGTTGTTGATAATGCTTACCAGGTAATGGCTATTCATTTCATGTCCATTGTACAAGGTGTAGATTGCTTAAAATGTGCATCTAAATTATCCCCTAAAACAAGGGCTATATATGACGAAATTAGAGCCTTTTTCCCAGTGTTTGTTGAGGATACAACAAAATACGAGGACATAGCAAATATGCAGAAATATTTGAGAGAAAAAAGATTTGAAAATTTCGCTGAATAGATTTTTTACTTTTCGTTGATTATTACAAAAAAAAGTTTAAATTTGCGAAAGTAGTTATGCCTGTGAATAGGCAGACCATTTGATAGTAATTAATAACTAAAATATAATCAATAAATTAAGTAAGCATGGCAAACTTAGATTTAACAAAGTACGGCATTACTGGTTCGACAGTAATTGCACACAATCCTTCTTATGAGGAGCTATACAAAGCTGAGATCGATAAGAGTCTGGAAGGTTATGAGAAGGGACAAGAGACTGAACTTGGCGCAGTTAACGTAATGACAGGTATCTACACAGGTCGTTCCCCTAAAGATAAATACATCGTTATGGACAAAAACTCTAAGGACACTGTATGGTGGACTTCAGAGGAGTACAAAAACGACAACCACCCAATGAGCGAAGAAGTTTGGGGTAAGGTAAAAGAGATCGCTAAGAAAGAACTTAGCAACAAGAATCTTTATGTAGTTGATGCTTTCTGTGGTGCTAACAAGGCTACTCGTTTGGCTGTACGTTTCATCGTAGAGGTTGCTTGGCAAGCTCACTTTGTAAAGAACATGTTCATCCAACCAACTGCAGAGGAATTGGCTAACTTCGAGCCTAACTTTGTTATCTACAATGCTTCTAAGGCTAAGGTCGAAAATTATAAAGAATTAGGTTTGAACTCAGAGACTTGCGTTGCTTTCAACGTTACTTCTCGTGAGCAAGTAATCATCAACACTTGGTATGGTGGTGAAATGAAGAAGGGTATGTTCTCTATGCAGAACTACTACTTGCCATTGAAGGGTATTGCTTCTATGCACTGCTCTGCGAACTGCGATATGGAAGGTAAGAATACTGCTATCTTCTTCGGTTTGTCTGGTACAGGTAAGACTACTTTGTCAACAGATCCTAAACGTAAATTGATCGGTGACGATGAGCACGGATGGGACGATGAAGGTGTATTCAACTTGGAAGGTGGTTGCTATGCTAAGGTTATCGGTTTGAGCAAAGAGCACGAACCAGATATCTATGGTGCAATCAAACGTAACGCTTTGTTGGAGAATGTAACTGTTGATGCAAATGGTAAGATCGATTTCAATGATAAGAGCGTAACTGAAAACACTCGTGTTTCTTACCCTATCAATCACATCAAAAATATCCAACCAGGTTCTTCTGCTCCTGCTGCAAAGAACGTTATCTTCTTGTCAGCTGATGCATTCGGTGTATTGCCTCCAGTTTCTATCTTGACTCCTGAGCAGACTCAATACTACTTCTTGAGCGGATTTACTGCTAAGTTGGCTGGTACTGAGCGTGGTATCACTGAACCTACTCCAACATTCTCTGCTTGCTTCGGTCAAGCTTTCTTGGAGTTGCACCCAACTAAATATGCTGAGGAATTGGTTAAGAAGATGCAAAAATCAGGTGCTAAGGCTTACTTGGTAAATACTGGATGGAACGGTACAGGAAAACGTATCTCAATTCCTGATACTCGTGGTATCATCGACGCTATCTTGAGCGGTGATATCTTGAAGGCTCCTACAAAGAAGATCCCTATGTTCGACTTCGAAGTTCCTACTTCTTTGCCAGGTGTTAATCCAGCTATCTTGGATCCTCGTGATACTTATGCTAACGCTTCTGAATGGGAGACTAAAGCTAAAGATTTGGCTTCTCGCTTCCAAAAGAACTTCGTTAAGTACACTGGAAACGCTGCTGGTAAGGCTTTGGTTGCTGCAGGTCCTAAATTGTAATCAGACATTTATCTCAATAAGAAAGGGCATCTCATTCGTGAGGTGCCCTTTTCTGTTTTGTATGTTCCGTAGTAGGATTATGAAAAAGTAGCGTAATTATCATCATATAAACACCCTTTTTCTTTCGCAAATTGAATGAATTGACGATAGGTGTATGATTGAGATAATAGGGGTATGTTTCCTACCACAATCATCTGTTCCCGTGCTCGTGTTATGGCAACATTCAGCTTTCTGTCGATCACCTTGTTTCCTTCAATTAATAAGTTGCCAGATAGGAAATCTAATTGATATTGTTTTTTTATTGTTGTACCATAAATGATGATGTCGCGCTCACTTCCTTGATAGCGCTCAACCGTATCAACAGAAAGCCGTGTTATATCTTCTTCGAAGCCAAGGTGTTTTAGCTCCTTCCGAATGAGTGCAATTTGATTCCGGTAAGGTACGATGATACCGATCGATTTATTAATGTAAAATGGCTTATTGCTTTGCTCATATAGTTGTCTGATCTGTTTGACAATTTGTACGATTAATGCTGCTTCCTCTGAATTGGTTGCATCTGACAAATTAGTTGCCTTCGTAGATATATGAAAACACAACAATCGATGTGTGAGCAGTAGCTGATTTAATTTGCAGGTTTCATGGACCGTCTTCTCAATAGGATAAAAATGAGCTTGCTGTTGGTGAGGCAATGGAACAAAGTTGAGTAATGAATCATAATACTCATGATTGACAAATTCTGCTATCTCAGGATGCATTCTTCCTTGATGATTGAGCATGTAAACTAACTTGTCATTGTCTTTGTTCGCTTTGAGTAATCGTTCGAAAAAGGAGAACCGACAGTTCTCAAATCCTTGTTCTCTTAGCAGTGGGTCTTCAATAGCCGACTCTTTCTCCGTTTGTTGTACTACTGCAGGTAACTGTTTATGATCACCGATAAAGATAAACTTTTGTATGGCTGTACCATTCCCGGCAGTAAATAGTCCAAGAAGTTGAGGTTCCAGTATCTGAGAGGCCTCATCAATGATGGCTACATCGAATCGTTTCAGTTGGAAGATTGCTGCGGTAGATGATACGGAAGCTGTTGTCCCAACATAAACACGAACAGACTCGAGATAAGAGCGAATTTCGTTAATGTTTGAACAATGATTAATCTTGTTTTTCAGTAGGTATCGGGTGTCGAATTGCTCGGTACAAGAGTGTTCATGTCCGATACGAATGAAATCTATGTCGTTCTGAATGAGCTTTGAACAGATCTCTTCCACGGCTCGATTGGTATATGAAACCAATAAGACGGAACTGTTCTTATCCAACAAGTACTCTTTTAGTATGTTTGTCAATGCGAATGATGTTTTACCTGTTCCTGGGGGACCGATGATGATGAAGTAGTCCTTTGCCTGCTTGGCGTGTAACACCAGGGAGTTGAATCGTTGGTAATCACCATTTAATTGGATGGATGAATCTATTTGAGGCTTCCGTTGGTTGAGTATCAGTTTTTTCCTGTCAGAATTGGTCATGGCAAGAAAAGAAAACAGATCTTTGAAGCCAGCATTAAAGGAAGAATCCAAAAAGTCATGTTCCAATGCCCAACGAACAGGCCGTTGAGGATTGAAGATGTGTTGGTTCCGTTGTGGTGAACGGAGCTGTAAAGTGAGCGTATCTTCTTCCAGTTTTGTCAGAGTGGCCCTAAATACAATGTCGAAACGCATATCTGCTGTTTCCGTTTCATTATATGCATATAAGACTACGATATCACCTTGTCGGAAGTTAGGAAGGTTGTTCTGGCTATCAGCGCTGATTTGTAGCGTGACAGTATCTACTCCAATGCCTGTATTTCCGCTGTCGGTGGCACGTATTAATGTTAGGTTTGTATAGATCTTACCATCTTGGATTTTCTCTTCGGTGGACATATTCCAAGCATCCGCAAAGCTATTTTTAGAAAGATGATACTCTTTTTCAAGGAATGTAAACATTCGGAAGAAGTACCTTTTTTCAATCTCGTCTGCATCTTGAATGGTTGCAAGCACTCGCTCGATTTCTGGTTTCTGGTAGTTGAGCCATAATTTATTAGTGACATTCTTGTTGTTGAGATGACTGGTTGTCAGTGAGTTGAGAAGTGTCGCTTGACCATCTTGTAACCTCTTTTCCAACCAAACGATTTTATTTCGAAGTTGAAGAGCTTCAAATAAAAGTTTAGGAGCTGGAACCTCTTTTATTAATCCATTCTCTTCGTTTAGATTTTTGTTTTCTGTTGGATATTTAGAGTATAGAAGGAGACAGTTTATCTCTTCGGTTGAAATATGTTGATTGTATTTTAGCCAAGCCAGGTAAAATAACATTTGAACATAATGTTTCTCTTGATGGCCGCCATTAGGCCATCCCCATTTGCCTGATTTCTGTTCAATTAAAATCCGTTTATCATCGGTAAGCAAGTCCATACGACCTTGTAATCCTAATGTCTCACAGAAGAAAGAGGGCTCTAATAAAACCTTTTCAGGATCGAATATCCGATATCCGTCCAATTGTTTCTCTGTATAGAGTCTGAGGTTTTGTTGTTGATGTACAGCTTCCTTATGAAAGATAGCAGGTTGCAGATCAGGACATGTTACGAGGTTGAGAGAGTAGGAACGGAAGAATCGGTTGAGACTCTCTTTATAAGGAATCGGATCTTCATTATAAACGACTTCGTCAAGGAATTGTCCGGCAAGGTTACCGAGTAGCATTGCCTGAGAATTTCTTTTAGGTTGTATTTTTTTGATAAGATAGGAATAGGGGGTTAATCCATACTCTTCGAAAGACTCTGCGATGGAAGAGATATCAACGAGGAAATCAGGTTCATATATGATGAATTCAGGATAATAGATATCCTCTTTTATAAGAGGACGTACAAGATTCAGTTGCGAACCTTTTTGTATGAGATTATTGATTTCATTAAGCGATCCTGCTTCTGTTTCTATATTATAGCAGATCGTAATCTCTTCGTCGGTATCATTGTTGGCATAGATGTAGGTATCATCCCAGTGGTTTACGATAACCCTGATGACATCTTTGACGGGATGTTTTCCCCACCTTTTATCGATATGATAATCATTGGGTAGTAGGGTTAATAGATCCGAAGGGATGGGGGTATGATAGATATGCCGTATGAACTCAGAGAACAGACGGATGTCGGACAAAAGAGAGTTGTGCAGTTCATCCTTTTTGTACTTATTAAGGAAGCGAAGTTTAACTCTGAGATGGTTGATAGCACGTGATAACCGTTTGGATAGGTGGTTCTCTTTAATTAGATAATCCAGTTTAGCGAAAGGACCGGAAAAGGAGAACCCTACATCTTCCGTTTTGTTGTTTAATGCGTGGTAATAGAGATTCCGAAGGATTACATAAGAGTCATGTGCATATTCCAAAGAGTGATTCTGACACAATGAGACAAGTTCCTGGTAGATGATTTCCACAGAGATGTTAGTGTATTTTGTCATATAGAATTTAGTTTGTTACAAAGTTACTAATTCGTCAAATAAAATGTATTATCTTTGCAATGGAAAAATGTGAAAAAATAAGGATCTGCAAAGTGCAGGTATAGAAAAATGAAGAAGAAAGTTATTGGAGCATTGCTCCTGATGGAAACAGCTTTTTTATTGTTGTCTTCGATTATAGCATTATGCTATGGCGAAAATGATTTTATGCCGTTGATGTTAACAACATTATTAACTGGCATTACAGGTTTTGTGTTGTTTTTCCCGAATAGGAAAAAGAGTGGAAATCTAAACCGAATGGATTGTTATATCATTATATCAAGCATCTGGGTTGTATTCTCTCTCTTCGGTATGATTCCATTTCTGTTGTATGGTACTGTTCATTCCGTTACGGATGCGTTTTTCGAAACCATGTCTGGATTTACGACAACAGGAGCCTCTATACTGAACAATATAGACGAACAGCCTCATGGCATTCTGTTTTGGCGTTCGATTCTTCAGTGGTTAGGCGGTTTAGGTATAATGGTCTTTTCTATTGCGTTGTTACCCTCCTTTAGCCGAAATAATAAACAACTCTTCTCTACGGAGGCTACAAGTGTTACGATGAACAAGGTACGTCCGAAAACAAGAGAGACGGCAAGAGGAATCTTACTTATATATACAGCATTGACAATCATCTGTGCCATCTTCTATGTGGTTGGTCCGATGAATCTGTTTGATGCGTTATGTCATGCAATGACAACGTTGGGTACAGGTGGATTTGGTACGCATCAGGAGAATATGGCTTTCTTCCAATCCTCTTATATAGAATATGTCTGTTCTATTTTCATGTTTATGTCGGGCGTCAATTTCGCCTTGTATTTTTTTGCGATGACAGGGAATTGGAAACCCTTAAAGACCAATGAGGAGCTTCGTTGGTATATTGTTTCGACAGTGATATTTGTTGCTATCTTTTTTGTGTTATTCCGATTGAATCCGAGTCATTGTGAAAGTGCACAGATGCCTAATACGATGGCAGATAGTTTTCGTGCGGCATTGTTTCATGTGACATCTATATTCACCTCGTGTGGATTCCAAGGTTCATATTGTGATTATGATGCATGGGGAGCCGCCTTCTGGATGCCAACGATTGTGATGATGGTGAGTGGTGCCTGCGCAGGATCTTCGAGTGGAGGTATGAAACTGATACGTTTTATCTTATGTATAAAGAATACCCGCAATGAGTTTGTTTTGCATAAACATCCTAATGCGATTCTTCCTGTGAAGATCTCGAAGCATATCATTGATTATGAGTTGATATCCAGAACATTAGCATTCATATTCCTATTTTTGATTGTTGTTGTGATTGGCACATTCATCTTAACACTGACCGGTATTTCTTTTGATACTGCGTTTGGTTCATGTATCAGTGCCATTAGTAATACGGGACCTGGATTTGGAGCAGCTGGCCCTGCGTTGAATTTTGCCACACTGCCAGATTTTGCAAAATGGGTTCTCTCTATTTTGATGTTAATAGGACGTTTGGAGATTTATACCATTCTACTAATGTTTACAACTTATTTTTGGAAAGATTAATCTATATTGAAGCAAAGGACTTCGTAAAAAAGATATGGGTAAGGGTTACAGAAAATGGTTCGTCAGAAGTGGTGTTGTGCCAACTGAATTTGAGAAGAAAATGATGGAGTACGAACGTAGAGGTTATATTGTGCCTCCTCGTAAACTGATCAAGACAGAAGAACAAATCGAAGGCATTCGTTTGAGCGGTGTGGTCAATACGGGTGTCCTTGATCTGATTGAGAAAGAGATTAAAGTAGGCATGAGTACGGAAGAGATTGACAAGCTTGTTTATGATTATACGGTCTCTCATGGAGCCATTCCTGCGCCATTGAATTATGAAGGGTTCCCTAAAAGCGTATGCACATCGATTAATGAAGTGGTATGTCATGGTATCCCTAATCCTAAAACGATTTTAAAAGAAGGGGATATCATCAATGTAGATGTTTCAACTATTTTGAATGGATACTATTCAGATGCATCCCGAATGTTCTGTATAGGGAAAATATCACCAGAGAAACAACGATTGGTTGATGTGACAAAGGAGTGTTTAAAGATTGGTATGGAAGCGGCAAAACCGTATGGATTTGTAGGGGATATAGGATTTGCGATTGAACAACATGCACGTAAGAATGGCTATTCGGTTGTGCGTGATTTAACCGGACATGGTGTAGGCTTAGCTTTCCACGAGGATCCTGAGGTATGCCATTTCGGGAAACCGCATACAGGCATGATGTTGGTGCCAGGTATGGTGTTTACCATAGAACCGATGATTAACATGGGGAAAAGCGCTGTGGTATTCAGTCAGAAAGATGGATGGACGGTGACTACACGCGATGGACTTCCATCAGCTCAGTGGGAACATACCTTTGTGATGACAGAAGAGGGGTTGGAGATACTTACATATTAGGCGGGAACTTAACTTTAATCCGATTCCTTTTGTGGAAACGCATTGCGTTTCTACTGTGGACGACCAACCACGTACTATTTAATTAGACCGGTGAATTCATAGAACTCACCATTAAAATTTTGCGTATGAAATGTTATAATTGTGGTAATGAAATACCTAAGGATGCAAAATATTGCCTTTCTTGTGGTCGAAAAGTAGGAGATAGCGGATCCTCTGATTCGGCAAAAGAGATACAAGGAAGTCCCGAACCCAGAAAAAGGGGGAGAGGAAAAGAATCTAAGTGGGCTAAAATTCCTTATGGTTTAAGGTTGTTGTCTTTCATCACTATCGTTACCATAATAGTTCTTTTGATTGTATTTAAATTCAGATAAGATATAGGAACGTAATTATAGAATAACAACAATCATCGGGTATCTGTTTTCTAATGATGTGAAATAGCCTCCACAATTTTTTTGTGGGAGTTGTCGTTTTTCTATTTTTTATTTTTTATCTTTATCGAATAATATTAACCAGATAAATAAAATATGTCATGAAAAAGATAAAGATTATATTGTGTTTTATTGCGGCTTTTGCCCTTACTTATTTTTTACATTCATGTTCTACTCCAGCAGATTATTGCGAACAAATTGTAATGGATTGTAGCAAGTTGGAAACCAGTGTGGGAAAATTGGCAAATCAGATTTCATCAAAAGATTACGAGAAACTTCGTGAAATATACGATGAAAATTTGGAGGAGGTGAATAGTACTCTTCAAAAGTTAGAAAAGGTTGGAGAATACAAAGGAGAGAACTATTTGCAGATGGCTGCCATTAACTATGCTAAAACGTATAAAGAGATATACGAGAATGAGTTTAAAGTTGCTATCGAAATTTTGGGTAAGGATAAGAAGACGTATGAAGATGGAGAAAAAATCGCTTTCATATTGGATGATGTAACTAAAAGCTCGAAAGAGGCGAAAGATAATCTAATGGATAATATAGCGAAGTTTGTGAAAGAATATGATTTAAATGTTGTTGAATAAAAAGTAAAGTTTTACCATGAATGTTGATCCTAATTTAGTAGAGGTCTTTTGCGTCAATAATCAGCAAAAGAAGTTGTATCCAATGGGGACTTCTTTATTGGATATTTATGATGATTTAAAACCAGAATTGAAATACAGGGTCATTGTAGCGAAAGTGAACAATGTGACGAAGGATTTGAAATTCAGAATATTCAAGCCTAAGATGGTAGAGTTCATGAGTTATGATGAACCTGCTGGAATGAGAGCTTATGTTCGATCCTTGTCATTTGTATTTTGTAATGCTGTTCATAAGTTATTCCCTGATATGCAGGTGAGAATAGAACACCCTATTGCGAAGGGTTACTATTGTAAGTTATTGAACAATAAGAAGCCGATAAACCAAAAAATGGTTGATGACATCAAGGCTGAGATGCATAAAATCATTGATGCTGATCTTCCATTTGTAATGTCTAATGTGACTACGGAAGAGGCTATTGAGATCTTTAACAGACAACATGCATCTGATACAGCTCAGTTGTTGAAGTCTAAAGGATTCCTTTATACTCGTATCTATGAATTGGATGGCAGATATGAATGGTTCTTGGCTCCATTGGCACCATCAACGGGTTATGTACAGTTGTTTGACCTCTTGATTTATCATGATGGTTTGTATTTACAAGTGCCTGATAGAACGAATCCATTCCGTCTTGAGAAATTTGAACCTCAGGACAAATTGTTCGATGTCTTCTCTGAACATACTAAGTGGAATGAGATCATGGGATTAGGTAATGTGGGAGAGATGAACGAGATGGTGGTGGATAAATTCAAAGTGTCGGCAATGATTAAAATTGCAGAGGCTTTGCAGGAGAAGAAGATCAATGCCATAGCGGATGAAATATTAGCTCGCAAAACGATTAAGATGGTTCTTATCGCTGGTCCGTCATCTTCAGGAAAAACCACATTCAGCAAACGATTGAGCGTTGCTTTGGCTGTGAATGGTTTAATCCCTATGGCTTTGTCTATGGATGATTATTTCTTGCCTAGGACGCAAACACCAAGGGATGAAAACGGAGATTTTGATTTCGAATCAATCTACTCGGTGGACCTTGATCTGTTCAATAAGGATATGAATATCCTTCTTTCTGGTGGTGAGATAGAACTTCCTCATTATAATTTTGAAAAAGGAGAAAGAGAGTATCTTGGAAAGAAATTAAAATTAGGTGAGAAAAGAGTTCTGATCATTGAGGGAATACATGCGCTTAATCCAATGCTGACATCTAAAGTACCTTCGGATAATCTGTTCCGTGTATATATCTCGGCATTGACCACTATATCATTTGATAATCATAACTGGATCCCTACGCGTGATAATCGTTTGTTACGACGCATTATTCGTGATTATAATTATAGGGGCTACTCTGCAGTTGAGACGATCAGCCGATGGGGTAAGGTTATGGAGGGAGAAGAGAAGTGGATCTTCCCTTATCAGGAGAATGCTGATATGGTCTTTAATTCAGCCTTGTTGTTCGAGATATGTGTGCTGAAGAAATTTGCAGAACCTATCTTGTCTGTTGTTCCTGAAAACTCTCCTCAATATCATGAGGTTCATCGATTGCTGAATTTCTTACGATATTTTGAGATCGTTCCAGAGGTGGAGCTTCCTTTAAACTCTTTGTTAAGAGAGTTCTTGGGTGGAAGTTCATTCAAGTATTAAGATTTAAATTTTCATCTTTGAGAATACGACGAAGACAGTTTGTTTTCGTCGTATTTATTTTAGGTGATGTTCTCTCTTTCTGTAGAAATAGGTGAGAAGACACATGATGAGGGTTAAACACCAGATATAAAGGAACGAGGCTCGCATGTTGTAATGATCTGCGATGAGTCCGATGATGAACGGACCGAAAAGAAAGC
The DNA here is from genome assembly GCA_045113275.1 of Paludibacteraceae bacterium. Taxonomy (GTDB): domain Bacteria; phylum Bacteroidota; class Bacteroidia; order Bacteroidales; family Paludibacteraceae; genus UBA1181. The sequence goes on along the minus strand of JBGUIU010000093.1, from coordinate 13,023 downwards.
CTGTCCCACTTATCGTATTTACCATGGCAATGCCCATGGCTGGGGTGACATCCTTTTGCCTTCCAGCCAAACTGTATATGATAGGGACTAGGCAGGATATGCCAAGACCTGCAATGAAAAGACCTGTGAAAGCAAAGTAATATGCAGTATTGGAAATGATCAGTAATACACCAATAGCCGTTATACCACAACACACGAGTAGGATGGAGGATTCCTGGTATCGTGCACGAATCGAATCGCAGAAGAAACGACCGATAGACATGAATGCAGAGTATATGGCTAATCCTAATGGCGCAAGGTATTCAGGGAACTCCACAATGGTTTTCATGTAGATTGTGCTCCAGTTGTTTACGCTTCCCTCTACAACCCTTCCACATAAGGCTATGAAGGCGAGGAATAGCAGTATCCCTTTGGGGAATATTATTTTTTTGTGAGATGGAATATAATCCTCAGTTATGGTTTCTTGTAAATACCATTGTCGGATAAAGAAAAAGACGATTATAGAAATAGATGCAATAATAGAATAGTGGATCTGTACGGAGATATTGTGTTTAATAAAAAAAACGCTGGAGAGGGCACTCATGCATGCGCCCACATAATATGCAGCATGAAACAAAGAGATGATAGGACGCTTGTAAGCGTTCTCAACCAGAATCGTGTTTCCGTTCATGGCAACATCTAACATGGAGATAAAAACACCATAGAGTAGTCCGACGATGTATAGGCAGATAATGTTCGGCATTAGCGCCAGCAAAGGAAGTAGAAGCATATAAAAGAACCCTGCAATGGTGGTCTTTTTACTTCCGAATTTGCCCATTAAGTGGACATTCAAAGGCATTGTACAAAAAGAACCGATCGACATGCTTAGTAAAACACCGCTCATCTGAGTCATGTTCATATTGTAGTTTTCCAATAATGCTGGAAATCTAGATAACAAAGTAGAATAGATAAAGCCACATAGAAAAAATTGAATCAACAGAGCTATCCGGGCTCTTTGCTTCGTACGCGTGATAGAATTGGAATTCATAAAAACGATAAATAAGTCAGTCTCAAGAACGGCTGCAAAGTTACCCAAAAAATGACAAATGGAATAATAAAAGAAATGAAAAATATAGAGGTAGCGTATGAAGGAAAAAAGTATATTTGCATGAGATATAAAATTCAAAGAAATGAAAAAGAGTATTTTATTAGCTGTGATAGGTATGACTCTTTTGTCTTCTTGCGAGAAACAAGTATCATTAAAAGAAAAGATGGATACGAAGGCGCAGGAACTTACAGAGATGGCAGAATTGGGTACTGTCGAATACACAATCACCAAAATTGTAAAAGCAGAAGATATCGCATGGTATAAAATAGGAGACAGGAAAATCTTGTTTTCTTGCAAGGCGGTATTGAAGGCAGGTATTGATTTAAGTGAGTTCTCTAATCAGAATGTAGAGATTAACGAAGAGACCAAAAGTATTAAGGTGACATTGCCTCCTGCAAAGCTTCTTAGTCTGAATATGCCTCCAGAGGAGACGAAACTGGCCTATCAGAAGGTTTCTGTTCTGCGAGATGATTTCTCGGCTGAGGAACGTGCTAAACTCTTAAAACAAGGAGAGGAAGCAATCATTGCAGAGGTGCCTAAATTAGGTATCTTGAAGGAGTCTGAAAAGAATGCATCGGATTTCTTTAAAGCAATGTTATCACAAATGGGTTTTTCTACTATTAAAATTGAGTTCAAATAATGAAAACACTTATAAAACTTATTCTATTTATTGCCATCGTTGCTGTCGGCGTCTATTTCTGTTGGAAAAAAGGTTGGTTGAATCAATTTTTAGGAACTGGAAATGAATTAAAGATTGACCAGACAGCCACCATTGTTGAGGAGGTGAAGAAGATCTCTGAATTTACCAGTGTGAAATTCTATGAGGAACTTGTTATTGATGAGAAAAAAGCAAGTAAATGGGTGGATAATAAGGCAGGAAATCTTTTGTCTAAGCTGACTGGAAAAGACAAGAAGGATATCTCAAATGACGAGCTTGTTATTATCGCAAAGGGTACTGTCCGCGCTGGATTTGATCTCTCTGCTATAACAGATTCCACATTCTCTATTCATGGTGATACGATTCGTATGACGTTGCCACAGGCGAAGATATTGGATGTTATTATCAATCCTTCAGACTTCGAGATTTATGAGGAGGATGGAGAATGGACTCATGAAGAGGTGGTCGCTTTAGAATCTAAAGCAACGAAACAACTAGAGCAGGATGCTTTGGAGTATGGTATTTTAGACAAGGCAACATCAACAGGAAAGCAAAAGCTAACCAGTTTGTTCAAATCCTTTGGATATAATGTCGTTGAGTTTTAGTCGCAGTTCTCTCTGAACTGTGACGAATGACGAATTGAATCGAACGATTGAGATTCAGAACGGATCAGGCATTATACTCTATAGTAATCTATGAAATCGTAGTCGAAATCATTTTTTTCGTCAGATTTCATCTCTTCTTTGGCGATGGCTTTCCATTCGTTATCATCTAGCGCAGGGAAGGTGGTATCTCCTTCTACGGTAGTGTGTACGTATGTAAGGTATATCTTCGATGCAAGCGGAAGGAACTGACGATATATTTCGCCGCCACCAATAATAAACACCTCTTCTGTTTCCGATTGAATGGAGTTGGTTAGTTCTTCTATTGAAGAGTAGATTTCAATGTTTTCATAGGTCTCCTTGTTTAAAGACGACGACAAGACAATGTTGCGACGGTTGGGTAATGCTTTTCCGATGGATAGGAACGTGTTTTTCCCCATGATGATGGTATGTCCGGTTGTCAATGCTTTAAAGCGTTTCATGTCGCCAGATAAGTGCCACAACAACTGATTGTCTTTTCCGATGACACCATTTTCGGATACGGCTACTATGATGGAGATGTTCATAAGGCTATAAAATAAAAAAGAGGAGATGTTGCCCAAGGTAGCATCTCCTCTTCAGTAAAAGATATTAGATATTTTTGCTTTCCTCTGAGTGATTAGAGTAATATACACGAAGAGGAGTAGAAGTAACTTTGATAAATCCTTTAGCATCCTCAGATGTCCAACCCTTATTCATTTCACCATATTCACCGAACTTCGTTTTTACCAAGTCGTCTTTAGAGTCAACACCGATGGTTGAGAAAGATAGAGGACGTAATTCCAGGGATACTTCACCGTTTACGTTACGTTGAGAGTTCTCCAACATTGCTTCGATGTCTCTCATGACTGGCTCTAAGTATTGAGATTCATGAAGGAACATACCATACCAGTTAGCAACTTGATCTTTCCAGTATTGTTGCCATTTAGACAATGTATATTTCTCTAGGAAGCGGTGAGCGCCGATGATAAGCATTGGTGCAGCGGCTTCGAAACCAACGCGACCCTTGATGCCGATGATTGTGTCACCCACGTGCATGTCACGTCCGATTCCATATGCAGCTCCAATCTTTTCGATGGCTTGAATACATTCGATTTTGTCTGCATATTCTTTACCATTGACAGAGCAGATCTCACCTTTCTTGAATCCAAGTTTCAAGATTTCAGAACCTGTTTTAGTTACTTGTTTTAGGTAAGCTGATTCAGGTAATCCTTGCTTAGAGTCTAGGATTTCACCTCCGCAGATAGAGGTACCCCAGATACCCACATTATAAGAATATTTCAATTTAGTCCAATCAGCAGAGAAACCATGTTGATTTAGATAATCGATTTCATATTGGCGAGTCAAAGCCATGTCACGTGTCAACGTGATGATTTCTACGCCAGGAGCTAACACTAAAAAAGTCATATCGAAACGTACTTGGTCGTTACCAGCACCTGTTGAACCATGAGCGATGGCATCAGCGCCTATTTCGTTTGCATAACGAGCGATAGCCATTCCTTGAAAAATACGTTCTGATGAAACAGAGATAGGATAGGTACCATTACGAAGGACATTTCCATACACCATGAAACGAAGGCTCTTATCGTAGTATTCCTTTGTTACATCAAGGGTTACATACTTAACTGCGCCTAATTTGTAGGCATTCTCTTCGTTTTGTTTTAATTGTTCTTCGCTGAATCCGCCAGTGTTGGCACAAGCAGCATAAACATCGTATCCTTTTTCTTTCGCCAAATACATTACGGTGAAGGAGGTATCAAGTCCACCACTGAATGCAACGACAACTTTTTTATTAGCCATATCTTTGTTCTTTTTTGGTGATTTCTACTAAATTATTTCTCTTTAGATAATTCTTCCTGAGCACGTTGTACACAGAGAGGTTCGTTAGGGTCGAAAAGCATACCTGTGCAGATGCAGTAACGACGTCCTGTTCGCTCTAATATATCATAGTTGATACATCCTTGACAGCCTTTCCAGAAAGACTCGTCTTCGGTTAAATCAGCAAATGTAACGGGTAGATAACCTAAACGAGTATTTAGTTTCATTACGGCAGCTCCAGATGTTAAACTGAAGATCTTTGCTTCAGGCCAACGAGAACGAGCCAATGTAAATGTCATGTGTTTGATGCGTCTTGCTAACCCGCGACCACGGAATTTTTCAGGAACGATTAATCCGGATGTGGTGACATACTTTTTATTCTCCCATGTTTCAATGTAGCTGAAACCTGCAAATTCATCTCCGCACAGGGCTATGACAGCCTTGCCCTCTCTCATTTTTTGTTTTATATACTCAGGATTGCGTTTCGCAATTCCTGTACCACGCACCTTGGCTGCAGCAGCTATGGTCTCCAAGATGGTGTCCACATAAGGAATATGTTGCTCATCGGCAACAACAATCTCAATTTCCTGATCCTCCATAATTTCTTTTCTTTATGAAATACAGCTGAAATTATTTTTTATAGCTGGAATGACACGAGACAGCGCCTCGATGACTTCCTGCTGGGTTAAATCTTCTTTTTTTACTGCAAATATTGTATCATCACCTGCTACTGTTCCTAATATGACATCACTTGCTTGTTCGTCAATCTCCAATGCCAGACTACTTGCATAGCCAGGTTTGGTGTGAATCACCACAATATTTGCTGAAAAATTTACCGAAGTACACGCATTCCCCGAAAGATACCTCTCTGAAGATGCCCGATCTTCGATTGTTGCTATTTGATTTGGCAGTTGATACACATATTCACCGTACTGATTGATGGTCTTCAAAACTTTCATCTGTTTCAAATCCCTCGACAGTGTAGCTTGGGTAAGAACAAATCCACGTTCTGCTAAAAGATTCAACAACTCCTCCTGACTTCCTACTACAGAGTTGGATATTATCTCTTGTATAACAACGAACCGTTTCGATTTATTTTTCACAATCTTTTCTTTTTAGTTTTACATCTAAATAATACTCGCGTACGAATATTTATTCAAAATCCTTGCAAAATTATGCATATTTTTTCAATATACAAGAAAAAATTGTATAAAATTCATAAAATCAACTAGCGTGTTCTCTTTATTCATTAAGGCATTCAAGGGACGGGATCGTAACCGCTTCCACCCCATGGATGACATCTCATCAGTCGTTTTATCGCGAGCCAACTTCCTTTTATCACACCGTGTTTCTTTAATGCTATCATGGCATATTCCGAACAGGTGGGTGTGAATCGACAGGAGGGTGGAAACATAGGAGAGATGCAGGCTCTATAAAATCGTATAGGTAAAAGGAACAATGAAATACAAAGTCGTGAAAATAAAGAGTGTTTTGTCGTTTCCTCTTTCATATTTTCTCCTCCTTGAGTTTCTTTTCTAATTTATTCAGTAATTGAATCATCCTTTTCTGCATGAATGTGTATGATTCCAATTTATCCCCCACATAATGAATGGCGATGTGCAGATGACTCTCTTGCTCATTCATGAACGTGAATAAAGAGTGTTTATTTGTACGATAGGCCTCCCTCATCTGACGCTTCAGACGGTTGCGATCCACCGCATGCTTGAATCTCTTCTTAGGTGCATAAACCAAACACCTAACTGCTACATCTTCGTTTTCTACTTTTAAAAAGATCAGTCTATAGGGATATAAAAACATGGATTCTCCTTCTTTATATAGAGTCTCCACTGTTGCTTCTCCGTACAGATGCTCTTTTTTAGGAAATGTATTTCGATTCTGCATATTATAAAAACTCTGTCAAGTAAACTGACAGAGTTTGTTGTTTTATTTTTTCTTATTTGCTTCCTTTAAGAACAAATCCAAAGCAGCCGGCATGGATGGAGCTTCAGGTGTAGGTGCTTCTACATTGACATTCAGCCCTGATTCTTTGGCAACCTTGGCAGTTGTTGATCCCAAACAGCCGATGCATATATCGCCTTGTTCAAAATCTGGGAAATTCTTGTACAATGAAGCGATTCCTGATGGACTGAAGAAAACATACATGTCGTATGGGAAATCTTTATCCTGCGTGAAATCCGTACTTACTGTTTTGTACATCACCGCTTTGGTAAAGGTGGCATTGGCTTTCTCCATTAGAGATATGATGTCTTCCTTGTCTGATTCTGCTGCAATTGAATTTATATCATGCACGTCAGATACGGCTACTAGAAATTTTTCGTCTAGATGTTTATTGACGCTAACCATCAAATCTTCAATCTTACCAGTGGTGCTAAAGAAAACTTTTCTTTTCCTATATTGAATATAGGTTTGAAGATAGTTCGCAACAGACTGTGAAACACAGAAATATTTCATGGTCTCAGGAATCTTTAATCTCAATTCCTCGCTTAGTCTGAAGAAATGATCAATTGCTGTTCTTGCTGTAAACACCACTGCAGTGTAATCCAAAATGGATACTTTTTGTTGGCGGAATTCTTTTGCCAAAACTGGCTCAACTCGGATAAAGGGTTTGAAATCAATTTTCACACCATATTTCGCTTCTAAATCAAAATATGGAGACTTTTCCGCTTTTGGCTTCGGTTGTGACACCAAGATGCGCTTAATTTTCACCATTTTTAATTCTTTCTTATTTAATACATTATACTACACTCATTAACCCAAATACGAGGGCGACTGAGGGTAAAATTTCTAGCGTGCAAAGATACAAAATCAAATAGAATATTGAGGCTATACCTGTAAAAAAAATGGATAAAAACTTATATAAATATAATAATATGGCAATGCCGCATATGACAAGTCCTGCATATAAGGCGATAACCGCTATCGTGTCGTTGGCATACGCAATGATTATGGACATGATAAATAATCCGATGGCCATGGAGGAGGTTAATGTTGAATAGGTCCTTTTGATATTTAGCCAGGTCGGATAGTCAAAAAACACATAACAGATCACCCTTATGGATAGTAATTTGAAGGCTATATAAGCGGCAATGATGATTAACAGGGATAGATAGGTGTATAAGAATGATCCGGAATGGGATGAGAATAGGTGAATTGAACTGAAATAGCAAAATAGTGCTATGGAGAATATGGATAATGTGGATAATAGAATCTTTACTCTGGAAATTTCTGAGACAGAAGAGGTGTAGAAATCGCTTCTGTTCTGTGGATAGAAAAATTCTTTAAAGTCTTGTGTTAAGGCTTTCGAATAGGTTGAGTTTACCCATCCGTATAGTGTTAGCATCAACAGAATCAATGGCAGGAACCACACTTGTTGTTGAATGGTATTGTTTAATAGAATACCCTCTTTGTTGGGAACTTGCTGAAAGATAGATTCCCTCGCAGTGCATTCTTGCGTGGCGTAGGCCTTTAAATAGGTGGAGGATGGCAAATATGTTTCTATGTTTTCTTCCAAGGTGAGAACCTTTACCTGCGGTTCTTGGGTGTATAGACTGTCCCAATACATAGGCGTTTCGTGCTCGGTGTTGGGCTTGAAATCCAGATTATATTGTGGTCCGACAGAATTGTTCATGGAAGAGTATGCCATCAAGTTATTGTGTATTTGAATATATAGAAAAGAAGGAACGTAGTGTTCCTTCTTTTATTAGTTATAGTTTGCTCTGATTTTTTCAGCAAAGTCATTCATTTCTTCTGGGGTGTATGACTTTTTCTTAGAAAAGTTTATGTCCCCTTCGTTTTGTATTGGAATCAAATGAATGTGTGTGTGGGGTACTTCCAATCCTAATACTGCCACTGCGATTCGTTTGCATGGAACAGCTTTCTCGATTGCTAGTGCCACTTTCTTGGCAAAGACCATCATGTCGCCTATGGTTTTGTCATCTAGGTGGAAGATATAATCGTCTTCAATTTTTGGGACTACTAAAGTATGTCCTCCTTGTACAGGATTGATGTCTAGGAAAGCAAAGAACTGATCATCCTCTGCTATTTTATAGCATGGGATTTCTCCCTTGATAATTTTTGTGAATATAGTAGCCATTGTTAGAATGATATTTCAATTATTTCAAATGGTATTTTACCAGCAGGGACTGTTACTTCTACAACCTCACCTTTCTTTTTTCCTAAAAGAGCTTTTGCAATAGGTGTGTTGACAGAGAGTTTTCCTTCTTTCAGATTTGCTTCGTGCTCTGAAACAAGTGTATAGGTCATCTCTGCTCCATTTTTAGTGTTTTTAATCTTTACTTTATTTAGAATTTGTACAACATCAGTGTTTAAACGTGATTGATCGATGATTTTTGCATAAAGAATCTTTTCCTTTAATAGTGAAATTTTACTCTCTAATAATCCTTGTGCCTCTTTTGCAGCATCGTACTCGGCGTTTTCAGACAAATCTCCTTTGTCTCGAGCCTCTGCAATTTGCTTGGAAATGTTGGGTCTTTCGACTGTTTCCAATTGCTTCAACTCCTCTAACATTTTGTTGTAACCTTCTTCTGTTACATAAGATACAGCAGCCATGATATTTAAATTTAATTAGTAAAATTATGTTCTAAGAGTCTTGTTTTCGAAATTTCATAAAATAAATAGAATCCCAGCTTATGACTAGAACTCTATTTACTGTTAACTCAAAAAACAAACCTATGACATTGGCAAAGATAGATGGAAAGTTTTTATTTTCCAAGTTTAATTTCAAATTTATTTTGATAAATGTTCCAATGCGGCTTTCACCATATTGTCTGATTTGTTCACTAATTCATAAAATCCTTCATCCCCTAATATATTGCGTACAATATATTCCTTAGCTCTTCTCTGAAGTAGTTCTTTTGTGGCAATAGAGATGCTACGGTCTTCTGCAATCCCTTTCTTCGTTCCATACTGCATGGTGAGTTGTGCAAGGGGTTGTTTGTCCAAATAAGCGGTGAGTTGTGCATAATCCATGGTTGACAAACTGTTCCTGTGTTCGTCAACATAACGGAAAGCATATTCGTAAATTGTTCCTGTGTTGTGTAACTTGGTATAATAAGGGGTCACACCGATTGTGTCACGGGCAATGATGATGTCGGGTGTGATACCGCCACCTCCGTAAACGACACGTCCTTTGGTGGTGTAGTATTTAACGGAGTCGTTGATCGTTTTGATTGTGTCTGAATCCAACTCACCATTTGTATAGCGTTTATATACCTCTTTTTCGTATTCATCTTTGTCGTTGTAAGGCTTTTGAATGCAACGTCCTGATGGTGTGTAGTAACGTGCAATTGTAAGACGAATAGCTGAGTTGTCTGTCATCTCGAATTGCTTCTGTACAAGTCCTTTGCCAAAAGAACGTCTTCCTATGATGACAGCTCGGTCATTGTCTTGCATGGCTCCTGCAAAGATCTCACTTGCAGAGGCAGACCATTCGTCGATCAATACCGCCAGTGGAGTTTTCTTGTACGAACCATAGCCGTTGGCATATATATCTTCTCTTTTTTGTGCTTTCCCTTCAGTATATACAATGAGGTTGTTCAGTTGAAGGAATTCGTTAACTATTGCTGTGGCAGCCATCAAGTAACCGCCTGAGTTTTCACGCAAATCCACGATGAATGCAGTGGCGCCTTCGTCTGATAGTTTTGTAAGGGCATCATAGAACTCTTCGTATGTGGAAGAACCGAACTTGCTGACTTTTATATATCCCACATTCTTTTGAATCATGTAGGATACATCAACACTCTTGGTTGGAACGTCTCCTCTGACAATGGTGTAGTGAAGCTTTTCGTCTGCGCCATATCGTTGAATGCCGACTTTAACCTTTGTTCCTTTAGGACCACGTAGTTTTTTGATTACTTGCTCGCTGTTTATCCCTTTGCCAACAGCAGAGCTGTCGTTTATCTCGATGATCCGGTCGCCTGGTTGAATGCCTAGTTTTTCCGACGGACCACCATGGATAACGGCGACGACCATGATTGTGTCTCTTTGTATGTTGAATTGGATTCCGATACCAGAGAAACTGCTTTCTAGGTCATCATTCACTAGTTGAAGTTCGTCTGCTGGTATGTATGTGGAGTGGGGGTCAAGGTCGGAGAGTGTTTCCGTTATGACTTTTTCTGTGAGTTGTTCCTTGTCTATGGTGTCAACGTATTGCAGGTCGATCAGGTTGAAGAGCATGTCTAATTTTCCTCCGGATGAGATATAATCGGATTGAATAGGCTTGTTTTGTGCGTTGGTTGCCAATTTGTTTCCGATAAAAATACCTAATACGATAGCGAAAGAGAAGAGGATTGGTAATAAGATCTTCTTGTTTGAGAAACGATTATCGGATGGATCCTCGTTTTCTATATTGTTGTTTGTGTAGTTATCGTTCATATGTCAGTACTGTCTAAAAATTCAACTTCTATGCCTGCTCTTTTGAGAAGTTCTATTCCGTCTAAGATTCTATATTGTTCTCCGTAAACAACGCGTTTGATACCTGCTTGGATGATTAGTTTGGCACATTCAATGCAGGGGGAGGCGGTCACATATAGAGTTGCTCCTTCGCTACTGTTGGAGGAACGTGCAACTTTTGTGATAGCATTAGCTTCAGCATGCAGTACATAGGGTTTAGTTGCGTTGTCATCATCTTCACACACATTTTCAAACCCTGAGGGTGTTCCGTTGTATCCGTCGGATATGATCATTCTTTCTTTAACGATCAAGGCTCCCACTTTTCTTCGTTTGCAGTAGGAGTTCTCCGCCCAAATTCGAGCCATCCTCAAATAACGAGAGTCAAACTGATGCTTCTTTTTATCGTCCATATCTCTTATTGAATACGTTTGTTATGCAAAGATAATAAAAAAGGCGAATCGAACCGACTCGCCTCGTTTTTTTAATACTTCACAGTGATTACTTACGAAGATTGTTTGCTTTAACGATAGCACGATATCTTTCAATATCTTGCTCCTTGATGTAGTCAAGCATACGACGACGCTTTCCAACTAACATCTTAAGCGATCTTTGCGTAGCATAATCCTTTGCATTTGACTTCATGTGCTCTGTCAAATGGAGAATACGGTATGTAAATAGCGCTATCTGAGATTCTGCTGACCCAGTATCGGTATTAGACTTTCCGTATTGACTGAAGATTTCTTGCTTTTTTGCAGCATCTAAATACATGATAATAAAAATTTAATTGTTAAAATCGGTCGCAAAGATAAACGATTATTTGATAAGAGACAAATTTTTCTTTGTGTTTTTATTTTATAAAACTGCCATGTGTGCAAATTAACGCATACATGGCAGTTACAGAATCAGAGAAAATGTATTTTTATCGCACCACTGTAATCAAACTCTTCTCGTTTGTTTTAACGACATAGACGCCCTTTGATGGAACTCTCAACGTTCGTATATCTTCTGCAGAAGAGTTTGAAATCAAGAGAATCTTACCTGTAGGATCATAGAGCGAAATCTCTCCTTTTGCTCCTTTCACATAGATAGTATGATCTTGTGTCCATACGATGAGACCATCAGCCAAAGCCTCGGAAAGGACTGTGATGATGCTATCCGAAACGAGCGACCAACCATCTGGCACATAGTCATCCCCTGTTGTTGGTGCAAGGTTGGCGGGACTGATGACCTTTCCCTCGGAAGCGACCCCATGGAGCCAATCCTTCGTTCCATCTGTCCAGTCGGAGAATGACACATTCACCTCGGAGAGGTTCTCGCAATCAAAGAACATTTCCTCGTAGCTACCCTCCTCGAGCGTTGTGGCAGGTAACATGGTTGTTGACCTCAGACTCGTGCAACCGCGGAACATATCCTTGTAGCAGTAGGCCTTCAGTTGCGTGGCGTTCAAATCAGGCATTTTCGTGAGCCCTGCGCAGTTTTCGAAGAGGCTGGCAAAGCAATACTCGTTCGGAATAGTTGTTGCAACTCCTGTCTCGTCGATTAAGCTCATTACGCTTCCGCTCGCGGAGACTTTCCCTTCGATATCAAACTGAATACGTTGTGTCTCGGTGGAGAATCCAGACGGATTATTACCCTTGAACAGGATCTTATCTCCCTTCTTCGCCAAGATGACGGGCGTACCGGGAACCATCTCCGTCCACGTCTCGCCGCCGTCCGTTGAATACTTCAGGTCAGTACTCATGGCTGGAAGGTTCCTTCTTTCGAACAATCTTTCTGCCCCGCTCATGGATTCGACTGTGGTATCGTCCGAGACTTGTGGGTAAGGGGCAGGTTGGATGTCACCACCGTTCTGTTCGCTTTCCGTGACCGCAACGCTGACGTTATCCTCCTCAGCCGTGAAGGTGAGGTAGTTAGGTTCATCCTCGATATATTTCACCGTCCATTCTTCAGGGATTCTGTCTATTCCATATTCAAGCGGCAGAGCTTTCGGGCAGATGAAGGTGCCGGTAGGGGCAACGTTTTCGACCCATAGATTAGTTTCTCCTTTACCCCAAACATCAAAATCCACCTTTATTTGCGTCAGACTTGTGCAGCCAGAGAACATGTCATCATAACAATCGGTAGTCAATGTCGTAGCTGGTAACTCTGGAGCTTTAGTAAGACTTGTACAACCTTTGAACATTTCTTCATAACAACGATCGGCTAAAGTCGTGGCTGGCAATTCGGGTGCTTGCGTCAGACTTGTACAGTCATAGAACATTCTATAATAACACTCCCTCGCCAAAGTCGTAGCTGGTAACTCTGGGGCTTGTGTCAGACTTGTGCAACCATAGAACATCATTTGATAGCAACTGGTAGTCAATGTCGTGGCTGGCAATTCTGGAGCC
>JBGUIU010000092.1:0-4003 GCA_045113275.1 Paludibacteraceae bacterium | reverse complement strand
ATAATTGTATTCGGGATCTAGATCCGCCAATAGATGAGCTTACTACCGCATGTATCGGCAATGCGGTCTATTTTAAAGGACTTTGGGCTGCGCCTTTTTCCGATTATGAAACAAGTATAGATACCTTTTATCAGGCATCCGGTACCCCACAACTTGTTGATATGATGAAAAGTGATGAGGATTTTTCTCTCATGTATGCTCAAACCGATGATTACCAGATGGTGGAACTTAATTATGGATGTTGGGTGGAAAGTGGTTATGGATTACGTCCTGATCATAGCGCTACCTACAGCATGGTGATTGTTTTGCCGACAATGGGCAAGGATTTGGATGAAACGTTCAATACTATTAATTGGGATAGCATTGACGTTAATATGAAATATGAAGCTATGGATTTGCGTCTTCCTAAGTTCGGCTTCAAGAATAAAATGAGCTTTGTACAATATCTCAAATCGTTGGGTATTGTAGATATATTTTCGGGTCTTCCTAATGCTCTTGATGTGTCGGAAAAGGTGTCTAATGTTACTCAGAATAGCTATATCAAAGTGGATGAAAATGGAACAGAAGCAGCGGCTGTTACGCTTATAGTAGATAAAGCCGTAGGTATGCATGATCCTGTGGAATATACAGAAATGAAGGTTAATCGTCCGTTTGGCTTTGTCATTCGAGAGAGAGAGTCTGGTATGATATTATTTATGGGTAAGGTGACGAAGATTCAGAATCCAGAGTAAAGGTGAGTTCTATTCCATGGGGTGCATTGATGGAATCCACCTAAAAAAGTTCACAGGCAGAATGCTTGTTTAGTGGAAAGGGTAGAGCCGATGTGTAGAAATGATACATATCGGCTCTATTGTTTTTTCGTGTGTTGAGGCTAAAAAATGTCTTTTGGAGAAATAAATATATTTTTTACCTTTGCAAGGTAAAATTTATAAAACATGTCGGTTGCAATATTTCCAGGTAGTTTTGATCCTTTTACGATTGGTCACTATTCAGTAGTAATGAGAGCATTGTCTTTTGTAGATAAAGTTATTGTATCTATAGGTGTGAATGAAGCCAAGAAGACATTATTTAGTGTAGAAAAACGTGAAGAGATTGTTCGAAAGGTGTTTAAAGACGAGCCACGGGTGAGTGTGAAGAGTTATGATTGCCTTACTGTAGATTTCGCGAAACAGATAGGGGCAACAATTATATTAAGAGGTAGTCGTTCCATTCAGGATTTTGAGTACGAACGAACGATTGCGGATGCCAACCGTCATATATCTGGCATCGATACAGTCTTGTTGTTTACAGAGCCACAACACTCCTTTATAAGTTCTACCGTTGTACGTGATATATTAAAATATGGCAAGGATATCACCTGTTTCTTACCACCGAATGTGACAGAGGAAGATTTGAGAATTGCAAAGATTTGAAGATTTCTGGGGAAGAAAAAAATGTAATGAACACTGAAAATTCAACGCAAAAACAAATTGATATTTTGTGTATTTAACTTTTTTTATATATTTGCGTTGGATATAGTATAATCAACCATTATTACAACTTGTGGATGAAACCATAAAGTTGTTTAGATGTAAATTTGAGGTTATGAAACATACAATTAGACTAATTATTGCAGCTTTTGCAGTGTGGTGTTGGTGTGTGTCGAGCGCATTTGCTCAACAATCACAGCCATATAATCCTTCTGTATTCATTAAGATAGATATCAACTCGGGAGATCCTGCGTTCCCATATCCTCAGTTTAAAGAATATAAGGTAGGTAAAACTTTGGCGAAATATAATGCTGAAGGTGTTACGCATGCGGATATGGAGAAGACGGGTCGTGAGGCATACGAGATTATGTCTCACAGATGTAGGTATTCTAAAACTTCGCAAGGTGGTGTGAGATATATCAGTTTCAATGATAAGTCTGTGCCAGCATCAACGCATGCTCCTCACTGTTCGGAAGGTGATGGTTACATGCTCTTAATGTCCGCTATTTTTGCGGATCAACCTACATTTAATGGCCTTTGGATGTGGATTCATGATTATAAGATTCCAAAGGTGGAAAGATATTATGATGGTCAGGTTTTCCTTCCTAACTACAAATTTAGTCCGGGTTTGCCATTGTGCTATACGGATGAGACAAACATTGATGCAGAAGAGGGTTCAGCTACCGATGGTGATGATGATATCGCATTGGCGGTTCTAATCGCTTATAAACAATGGGGTGAGTGGATGATGCAAGATGGAAAGCCGGTTTTGGATAGTAAGGGAAGGCCTATTTCATATAAGAAGATTGCACAGGATTTTTTGGCTGCTTATGTTGATACTTTTATGATTACTTCTGTAAATGGAGATGGCTCTATTTATAAAGGTGGTCATACGAGTGGTGATATTGGTATTGATGGATATGTTCACGGAGGTAACAAGGGTGGAGATATGACCCAATGGCGTCAAACGCAGACGGATTATCCTTTCGTTACGCCAAATTGTAATTTGAGTACACCTGATGCGTACGCAGATTATGTTGCTCCTGCATATTATAATGAGTTTGCTAAATTTTTGGAAGAAGATGGGAACGGAACCGATTGGCAAATCAATCAGTATAAGAGAGGAGAAGCTTCGTCAGATTGGTTGATTGGACAGGCATATAAGCAAGGTATGATTGCTTCGGCTGGTAAATTCTCTTTTGCTTATGGTAATGACGCAAATGTTTCTTTTACTCAGTTTAGTGAGGGTGAGGATTTCCGTTTTGTGTTGCGTACAATTTTGAATTATATGTGGCATGGTAATCCTGAGACAACTTGGGATCCAGTCGCACATCAACCAAAGGTTGGCGGAAACACATTCGAAAAGGATATGGCAGACCGTATGGCGGATTTCTTGAAAAAACCATGGTCTGGTTATGGAAACAAAGCTCCTGGTGATTCGCACGGACAATGTGTGCAGATGGGAACTTCTGCCGACCCTGGTCAACCATACTGGTCGGGTGTTTGTAATATCATGCAGTCGTATAATGGTGACAAGACTCCTATGGGGTCAGGCGCATCTCCTGCTCCATATACGTTGGGTGCAAGTGCAGCAGCTGCTGTTTGTTCGGGCGATCTGGATTTGATTGCCGATATGTATCGTCAGTCTGAAATCACATGGGATGGTACCAATAAGGCGGTTACTTGGGACTCCGAAGAGCGCTATATTGGAAACACACCAGAATATTTCCATGGCTTTTACCGTTGTTGGGGACTTTTGACACACACGGGAAATCTTCATGCTCCACAGGATATGAAGAGAGAGGCTAATGTGAAAGTATATATGTCTGTCGATAAAACGTATGCATATGTGGATGATGAGATTGAATATCATGTTCAATTCCGTAATTATGGTTCAGCAGAAGCTACGGGTGTGAAAATAGAAACAGAGTTGGATCCTAACTATGAGGTGGTTGCTATAAAAAGAGGAAATGGAACCGTATCAGGAAACAAGATCATTTGGAATGTGGGAAGTATTCCTGGATTCAAAACAGGTGGTCTTGCTGCAACTATGGACTCTGTTTCGTTCGTTGTTGTTGTTAAGGATACGTTGAATCCTCGTATTTGCCTAACAAGTACAATCAGCGGTTCTAATTTTGAGGATTGGACAAGTAATGAATATCCAAATCATGCTACTTATACAATGGAACGAAATTGTGTGGATATCGTTCCTGACAGAACTCTTCAATTGAAGAAAAAGGCTTCGAGAAAACTTTTGAATCCTAATGATGCGGTGACGTTCACGCTTGAGTTCGAAAATAAATCATTAGGTGAAGCTTCTTGGTTGAACGGAGGTCGTGATAATGTTCGTCTGTCGTATGCAAACTATATTTCAGGAACGGAGATGTTCCAAGGTTATCGTTTCTGGCATGATGCATATGAGGCATACATCAATCCTGGTAATTATCGTGTGTCTTACTTTATGTATGATGCTGCGGCAATGGGATTGTATTCTGCGAATAATCCTACTGGTTGGGATTTTACATTGAATAATA
>JBGUIU010000091.1:0-20424 GCA_045113275.1 Paludibacteraceae bacterium | reverse complement strand
TCTGCGCCGCGAGTTCAGCTACTCGAACTACGAGCAGAGCTACACGCTGCCGGATGATGTGGTGAAGGATCAGATCTCTGCCAAGGTGGAGGACGGCATCCTGACCGTCACCATGCCAAAGACCGAGCCGAAGCAGAAGGTCACCAAGGCCATTGAGGTCTCATAAGCCTCGCCGGGCTTTGTCTAAAAGGGATTGAAACATCTAAAAACAGTTGGGAGCAGCATCCATAGCGGTGTTGCTCCCATTTTTTACATCATGCCAAACGCATCCTTAAATAATGCATTATTATCCATATATCATTCTAAAAAACTAAATTTGCAACAATAATTTGGCAATTATGCATTTGTTTGCTAGCTTACGGCGTAAAGGAATTGTAATAAACTGTAAAAACAAAGCATTTTATTTTGATAATAGCTTTAAAATGTGTATCTTTGTACACAATTTAAAATAATAACAAAAACATCATTGGGAATGAAAAAACTGACTCAAGAGCAATATGGCGTTTTGGATGTTAACGTTTCAATGGCACTAATGCATGAAATGGGAGCTTCAAAAGCAAATACAGGTGAGGTGTTAATATCAGATATAGAAACTGGGTCGTTAATTAAATATATAGGGTTTAAAGAGGGGCGACTTGGAGGGTATGTGGAAATAGACACTATGCTCATGCATGTCTATCCTGTTATCTTGATTCCTGCCATATATTTAGTAATTATTGAGATGGGAGGGAAACCAACAGATACAATTGAATTTGGACCTCAAACTATTACTTTACGAGACGTCTTTATCAAAGGTTCTGATGAAATGATATCAAAAGCTGTAAAGCAATATGTTCCTAGCGGTTGCAGAGGCCTAAATTATTATCTCACTCAGATGGGGGCATGGTTATATAACGATTACCGAAACAGTTATGAAGATTTAAAATTGATAATGTTAGATCCTTTTCGTTTGCAGAGTTGGATGGATTCAGTAGCAAAAGCTAATGGTTTTACAGAAATCTATCCCGCAGATTCTCCCAATAAAAAGCTCTTTATCAATCCTGATAGTGTAAAAGTATTACAGGATGAAATGAAAATAAGAGAAGCCATTTATACAAATGACAACAATTCTAATGACAATATTTCTTTTAATGGTTATAGCTTTGTAACAGAACCGGATAACAGTTATAACAGGAACCGTTCAATCGTTTTTAGTGGATATTTCCCAAATGATAATCCAAAATTGGGTATATATGTAAGGCTTAACCGCAAAGAACAATTAGATGATGTTGTCAAAACAGATTGGCCAGAGTTAAGTATACATGCCCACAATGTATGTAAACAAATCGCAGATGCTTTTGTAAATAGAGAAGCTCTCAGAGATTTATAATAGAACACTATACGTTAAAGATAGGGATTGCATATAATACCCTCTTTTGTAGTCTTAGGCTATTCACGACATCACCCGTATAATGAAAAACAAAAGGCAGAGCAACTCGGCTCTGCCTATCATTAACGGAAGTTGATGCATTTCATTTATCATCCTGTCAATCGCCAAAAAATCTCTTATATAACGCCTCTTCTTTACTTTCGTCACTTATCGAACTTAAAGGTATTATATGTGATACTGCCGAAACTCGGAACTTGATAGTACTACAATTGATGAACTCTGGTGATTTCCCCATTTGGAAAATAAGTCTTTCAAGATTCAAATAATCAGAATATGAAATTTGTATTTCCCCTTCCGAATCTTTTCCAACTACATATATTCCATATAAGCTATCATCATTGATTTCGTTATCATGCCTCATAACTGCTTTAACTATATACACGATATCGTTTTTATCATTTGTCATTATTACATTGTCAACTCCGTTGCTTACATTGTATGGACTCTCGTTTGTTTTAATGAATAACATCTTCAAACCAGAAGTTTCATCAAAGCCAAAGGGAAACCTTTTAATTCTGCATTTAAAACCACGTTCCATATCCTCTAAATTTGCCAATTCCTTTTTATATTCGACATATGCCGAATCAGTTGACAGCTTATCAGCTGACAAAGGAGGATATTTGTCTTTTACCTTCGCAAACTCTTTCCTTGCAACTTCCATTTGATGAAGGAATCTTTCACTGGTATGTAACTTCGCATAAGCAACAGATGCTGCTAGTCGCCCTGCATCAACATCGCTCTGCCAATGAGCGCCGACAATAACCCGGCTTTCTCCATACATTAGACCACGTGCAATTATTGTGTCGG
The DNA here is from genome assembly GCA_045113275.1 of Paludibacteraceae bacterium. Taxonomy (GTDB): domain Bacteria; phylum Bacteroidota; class Bacteroidia; order Bacteroidales; family Paludibacteraceae; genus UBA1181. The sequence continues at coordinate 18,188 of JBGUIU010000091.1, read as the reverse complement.
CACGTTCGGGATTTATCTCCGACATCAATAATGCTGCACTCCAGCCCAAAATGGTATGCCCAGAAGGATAAGAACCATTCTTTCTTAAATTGGATTCATCTCCTGGTGTTAATGTGGGTTCATCAAAGACCATAAAAGGCCTGGGCCTCATATAAATAGCTTTAGGAAGTTTACAGATAGAATCGGTTGTAGCTAACGCATCCCTAAGTAGTTTGTATATTTCAGGAGTGTTTTCCTTTGAGATCTGTATGCCGAAAGGAACTGAAAATTCCCTGATAATGGTAGCCAATCCGTAATGAGCATCACGAACCGCAATAGCTGCCCGTTCCGGATTAAGTCTTTGCATTTTCCCCTGGTAATATCTTTTCACATCTCTAATGAACTCATCCGAGTCTTCCTTTGGTGGTGATATATGCCAGTTCGTCATATTTGGCATATCATGGGAGGTGAAATATGGAACAGGCTTGTCTATCTGTCCATAACTGTTAATTGTGCCTGCTAATAAAATAGCGATGATTTTTACTTTTGTAATATTCATAATAATAACTATTAATTAATAAATTGCAGAATTGTAATCAATTGAGGTGTCAATGATTCTTGGAGAATAATTACTATCATTGAGAGCCTGTCCATATAAATCGACTTCATTTTGTACGCCTGTCATGTCCCTGTAAGTACAGATATGCAGTTTACCATGTCCCATTTCGTTTTTCGTAAATTGAAGGTCTGTCCCCTTAAGAATTAATTCATGTTTACTGAACAACATTTTTGATGAGTCATTTTCTAGAATATACATATCTTCTGTTCTTACTTCATAATATTTATCATATTCATAACAACGAGCCAAGTTTCGTAAAGTATCAATCTTAGCACCTGTACCCAAAACACGACCATATGGATAAAAGGAGCTAACAACTTCCACTTTATTACCATCTGGCTGCACCCTAATACCGATGCTTAAATGGATTATTGTAGAAAGAAACAAAAACACACAAGTAATGCTCATATATTTGTTGTAATTATCTAACATGTCAACTATGTGATCTGGAAAGGAAAAACCAATGATGGCAATTAGTGAGCAAGATAATATACCTAAACCTGAGATAAATTGCTCCCAATATGTTACATAACCAATAATTGAGATTGTAAATGCTGTTTTGATTATTGATTGAACCTTCATACTCTGTTCCCTTAAGTTGAAGCGAATTCAATCAACACCCCTCGGAAGAGGTCGCTCTTTATAAACTGTTTTCGACTTATTTGGAATATTAAGCCTATTCAGCGCAACCCAATCAACAATTCGCCTTGCGATCTTGGTTGTTATCAAACGAATTGTTGGGCCAGACATAACAAGATTGACGGAAATTGTATATCCTGGCATATAACCACTAAACATGCCACAACGATCATTTTGAGCATTTTCTATAGAAACATTTGTCGTTCCGAATACAGGAACATAATCTGAATTCACTTTTCTTGAAAGTCCGTATAGAACAGCCTCTCTTAGTGCCATTTGTAAAGAATCAATATTCTTCTTTTGGGCCATTTGTTCATAAATGACTTCGATAGTATCTTTTTCATCAAATCGAGGTTGTAACAATTTACCATCGTTAGCAATTCCTTGCATCCACATGGTCATTTGCAATGGGGTTATTTTGTCACGATATCCTAATATAGCAGCAGGATCCCATACGGTTCGTTCATTAGCATGATAAAATTCATCATAAGTTTCTTCAGGGCCTTTATCACCAAGATCTATACCTGTCTTGTTTAAATAAAATGCTAAATCACCCATTTGATGGCAGAATTGCTGGTCGCATGCCTCAATAATTGACACATCGGAGCGATCCATAGCCATTTTCAAAGGAATATTTCCTAATCCACCTCTTTTCCAATTCCAATCTCTAATGGTATAACCAGTTGATGGGTCGGAGAAAATTCCAGGCGTATAAAACGTTTCACTTGGTAGTGCTCCACTTTCAAGTAATGCTAGATATAAGACAGCTCTTGTGTTGCCAGCTGCCACATAGTGTTTATAATCATCGTCTTCCATCCATCCCAATCCTGTACGAGTAAGGTTAATATTGGATCTTACGATTCCACTATTAGTTTCAATGATGACAACAGAAGCGAAAGAAACATAAAACTCAACGGGTTCTACTTCTTCCATGATAATCTGCTTGAAGATGCTTTGCATTGTTGTATCACGAAGCGACTGCGAATTAGCTGAAAGGCTAATGACTGCTAATAAGAATAGAATTATCTGTTTCATAGTAACTTATATATTTATATTCTACTAGTATATGAATTTTATACCCTCCCACATCATTAATGATGCAGGAGGTCAGCAACAATCAGAGTGAGGGCCAACTCTGAGCGGGCTCAGTCGGCTCCGTTGGCCATGAAGGCCATGATGGGAATTTGGACTGAGACGGCAACTTGGGTTCTGCAGGCAACTTAGGGATGCATGCCTGAACAGGCCAACTTGGCAATTTGCCGAAACTTGATTTTGGCCAACTTGTGTGAGCGGAGGCGGTCATAACTATCGTCATCGACATCGCCAGTGTTGTGAAAAACTTCTTCATACGTGTAGAGTTTAATGTTATTACTTATGTTTGTTTTTACCCATCGTTGGGTTTTCATATGCAAAATAATCATTTATAGACAGATAATATACCTCCCTTATTATTCAATTATGAGTTTAACACACACACGCTCTTAACAAGTGGAAGCAGACATACGCAAGGAATCCCATTCCCAAAGATCTGAAAAATCGTTGCCAACCGCTTTCTACATACTTGGAATAATCAGTTGGCTGATATGAATAATTGTGGTGGGGCCTTGTCCAATTTGGCTGATAATCAGAATTACAATTGTTGTGTTGCTGGTGTGAAGCACTATCAACCTTAACAATCTCTGATTTCTTATAATCCCTAATCTTTTCCATACAATTAATTATTACTGTTATAGAATATTCATTAGATCTTGAAAAACGGCTGTTCTATCGTTCAGCCGGGTGAATCCAGACATCAGTAGTGTCGGATTCAGCAGTAGTCCATGCAGATGGAGAAATCTGCGTAGTGGTTTCAGACATCATGGGTAATTTACCTTTTGTTGTTGGTCTGCTTGTCAATTCATCAGACATTGGCCAACTGCTCTTAATCGTTGCGGAGGCAGTAATAGCAATTGCAAGAGCTGCCAGAATCATCATCTTCTTCATTGTTGTAATCCTTTAATTGTTTATAATGTTTGTATTCCCTTCTTTGGATGATGCAAAATTACAACTATTACTAAGACAAATCAATGAAAAAGCCAAATCTCTTTTATAATCTGACTATTTGTAACGTTACATTTTAATTTGTATTCTAAATGTATCGTTCTTTAATCGAAAAAATACTGTCTAGAAAAAATCAATTATCGAAAAATAGGAAATAAATTACCTCTACGATTATTAAACCAACAATCCATAGAACACATCCCCAATCATAGGTTGGGAGAGAACACTCTTTAGAAGATTCTTTATCCAGCTCTTCTAGTGTTTCTTTTATAGAAAAAAGGTCATCGTCATATATCCCCATCTTTACATATATGATTCTATATCTTCATATAAATAATCTGGCATGTCCGAAGATGGATAAAGATTTAATGCCTTATGGGCTGCAATTCTTGCTTTTTCATTTTTACCTTGCATCCCCAAATTCATTGAGTACAACCGATACATGTGTGACAAAGTCTCGTCAAAAACACCAGGTTCTTGTTTCCAATACTTAATGGCCTTTGCCAACAACTCCTCTGCTTTATAATCTTGCTTTGTTGCCCCCCAATACCAATAGGCCAGTGCCAAACCATCTCGGTCATTCATTGATTTTAGAAGATTAATAGCCTGTAGCCATGGTTCATCTGTTTTATCCTGCATGCCACATGTCTCTAAAACATCTGCGTAGTTACGCAATACCACAGCCAGTTCTTTAGTTTTTGCATTAAGCATATTCTCAACTTGCAAGGCTATTTCATAAAACTCAATTGCCTCATAATACAATTCGTTGTCTGTTGCCCATTCTGCAATTTCTTTAGCAATCATAAATTTATACGAGATATCTGCCTGTCTTATTATCTCATTCCACAGCTTTAAGCCTTCATCTTTATTTCCTTCTTTAATTAATATACGAGCAAGATGGATTTCTAATAACAGACGCTCTTTCTTACCATCCTCTTTGCCAATTTCATTGAGGATAAGACTTCTAGCCATATTGTATTCCCCTTTTGCTATTTCAATTTCTCTTTCAAAACCAGATAGAGCTCTTGTAAAGTCTTTGCCGACAACTGCATCAGGAACATTATTTCCGTAAAATATGGGTTTAATGTCACTAACCAATTTTTCGTCTGGTTTTATCTCATCTACAAAAATGCTACGCGCTTCTTCCATAAAAGATGCACATTGTTCGTATTCCTTATCAAGCAATCTCGTTGAAGCCTCAGAAAAAGCCTTACTAATGCGAACTCCTGGAGCAAATGTTATATCTTCTTCATGTAAATCTTGCATTTGAACTTCATACATGCCTGATGTATAATAACATCCTCTTTCAATGTTAGACTGAATAATCAAAGAGTATAATATTGATATATCTCCTGCTGAATAACCATAATTAAAGTGATTATAATCAACATAATCACGATATGCTTCAATACTCTTTCTTGATTGACCTATATTATCATATATAGTTTGGCGTATAAGTGATATACGGCTTAATCTTGGTGCATGACAACCATATAATTTAATAGTCATCATTTCCGCTCTATCAAGAAGATCAAAGGCTTTTACATAATCGTCCATCGTCATCAAAGCTTCTAGCTCACAAAATGATATTCTTATCGGATGAACTGCAGGAATCCCTCTTTTCCCTATTAGTTTTTTTCCTTCTTGAAGCCACTGTTTACAACTTTTAGACAACTCGTTTTCACCACAAAGATATGCTAAATATAGACAAACCTCAATGTTTTTATCATTATTGTTCTCCTCTTTGTTAATTAGATATGCATTGTATGCATATTTAAAAGATTTTGCTATTATCCCCAAATTCCAATACATTTCTGAGAGAGAAATCAAAAAACTTGGCTTATGTAAAGACAAATCTTCCACTTGCTTGAAATAATAATTTGCATCATCATATCTGAAAATATTAACATATAAAGAGCCTATTAATTCATATAGTTTTTCATCACCTGTGATATTGGCGATAAATGATAACAACTTATAATCAATCCTTTCTTCTACACTTCCGACGGATTGCCTTTTGTTCCTATGAAAAGACAATTCAACATTAGATGCAAATTTTATCACATTTGTCATAAATGACATAATGAACGAATAATCTTTATTCACAATATTACCCCATTCCTCCATGATATAGGGTAACAACAATCTGGCAGCAACGAAATATTGTTGTCTTGATAGATAGTCATCCAACGGCTCTATTGACAAAAATCCTTCAAGGTTTATCAAAAGTGTCTTTAGAACATTTGTGTCTATAGGTCCTTTCTCCAAAACAGCCTTAACAACATTCATGTTACAATATACACGTTTATGTTCTTGAAATAGCCAATTCCCTTTGCAAAGAGAATCAACAATATCATAAAAGAGATGGGGACTATTTGGTTCTTGGATATGGAATAGTGTTTCAATATCTAAGCCTTCAACACAAATAACAGATGCTACACTAACTAAAAGTTTTTCTTCCTCAGTCAATGTTTCTGCGAACAAATTTTGAATATTCTCTTTTAATTCCATTTTATTCTCTTATGTCATAAGAATTATAATCTGATGATCTTTGCAATCCATTTCAATAGACAAATAGTACCAACCAATACTATAGTATATATTATAGAAGTCGCACGTCCAGCCTTATAAGCCTAGTTATAAACCTGCCAATCAGTATCTGTCCATTTTTTATTTCCTCTTTCCAGTCAGAATAATCCATTATTACCAAATTTTCATTTTTTCCATTTCTTTTGTAGCATTAAGATGTCCTTTCGTAGCGGCTTCAGAAATCCATCTGATAGCTGCATCTTTATCTTTAGGAACACCCTTACCTTTCTTTAAGCACATTCCATAATTATACTGACATTCATCAGAACCGTTTTCGGCTCCTAATTTCCAATATGTCAAACAGAGCTCTTTATTACGTTTTATGCCATAACGACCTACCTGATATATTGATGCCAAATTTTCTGCAGCATTGGCATTTCCTGTGTATGCTCCTTGCTTTAACCATTCCATTCCTTTTTCAATATTTTGTTCTATTCCAGAGCCTGAAAGGTAAGCACAGCCAACTTCATTCATTGCCTCTGTATTCCCCATATTTGCGCATTTAAAAAAATAGTTAAAAGCAATGGAGTCGTTATTTAATCCATTTTTGTTAATCATCGCCAGTTCCCACAATGCCTGAGGATGTTCTTTTGCAGCAGCCTTTTTCCACCATCTTACCGCATTCTCAAAATCGGCATTATTATAGAAATACGAGCAACCAACAATAAACTGGGTTTCTACACTATCCTCGCATTCTGGCTTACTTCCCCAAAGAATTGCTTCATTATAATTCTGGGCATTATAATTAAAAACAGCGAGACGGCTCTGAGAATCACCATCACCTTTAAGAGCTGCAACTCTATAATAGGGAATCGCCATCAAAGAGTCTCGTTGTACCCCAACTCCATAATAATACGCATTTCCCATAAAAACATTGGCTATTTTGTTCCCTTTTTGGGCAGCATAATTCATATATACTGCAGCCAAGCTGTCATTTTTCTGAACTTTATCTCCTGATGAATAAATGTCACCTAGCATCAATGCAGATCTGACATCTCCCATTTTAGCGCCCTTTTCTAAATACCCAATGGAAGTTTCGACATTGCAAATCGTATCCACACCATTGTAGAAACAATATCCCAAAAGATATTTAATGTTAGCTATTTCATTCCAGTTTTTATTTAATAACGTTGTGTCTTTTTCTGCCTGGTTGTCTGCCATACACAAATATTTAACTGCACCTGGTTGCTTGGTGTTCCATAAGTTCTTTCCATATTCTATCTGAGCATTAAATTGACCCCACATTGCTGCAAAGAATAAACACATTGATGCGGTGTGATGATCAATTGCTACACCATACAATCCTTTTTCATAGCAATTACTTAAAAAGAATAATATATTCTTTTCATGATGGCTCATAGCATAACTCAATATATTATATCCTTGAGGTAATCCAGATTTACTTTCCTTCATCAAGGCGATTGCTCCGATGGTATCACCTTCTAAAAGTAATCTTTTAAAGGAGCTAAAATCCCCTTTACCTATTTCTGATGAGAGCATAACCCGTGGAACCTTATATTTCGCTGGATTAAAATTCTTAATGTTTTGCGATAATTGTCCAACTGGAGTGTGAACTGGCAAAACAGGTCTTGAAGTTGTCGATAATTGCGGATTTACTATTTTCCCCGCATTCTTGATTACATAAGGTACTGCTGTATTCTTCGTGCCTTTCAATATTGGTCTGACTTGGGCATTCACCGTAAAGCTCATTGAGCAAATCATTGTGACAGCTAAATAACGTAAATAATGTTTTGTCTTCATAACGTTACTTTTTTTGATTTTGTTTCTATTATTGCTTTTTCTGACAGCAAAATTACATATAATTTCGTATCTCTTAATCAAATCTGCTAAATCTTTGGAAAAGAAATGGAAAATACACCGTTGCATTTTCCATTTTCTTCAAATATGTATCACCAATTATCTTATTCTTGAACAGAAGAATCCAACAATTTCAGAAGGAGTATTGCAAAGCTTGTCTTATGGTTCTCTGCATAGTTCGCAATCTCCTGTCGATGAGTTTCGAGCTGTTTTAACAATTCGCGTCGAACTCTTCTCAAACTTTGTTCATTTACACCTAACAAATTCTTGAACCTACTAACGGGTATATCTGTCCCTGTCATCAGTAGTGCAAGAACATTTGCTTGCATAAACTGTCCTTCGCCTTCCTTTAAACTTAAATCTATTACTTCAAGAAGGCCTCTTTCTGAGCCTCGGTCTAATTTTTTATATAACTCATCAATATTCTTTACGATGTCATTTGATAATTTTTTTAGACAGTTTCCTTTTTCCTGTGCATCTACATTGTCTTTTTCACGAAGAGATTCGTGCAAAGCATAAAAACCTTCCTTGTTTTTCTTTTCTATTTCCTTTTTCTTTTTCTCATAGTCATCGTTGGTTTTATTGTACTTGGGTAACATATCAAAAATGGATTTTAGAATTAGGAATATAGATAAACTCCTGTCTGTAGCAGGAATTTTTTTCATAACTTCAGTCATGTCATCTGCAGAGTTAATGCAAATTGCTATATTCCTGTATTCTTCTTTGATCAGTTCTAATGAAGTATAAAATTCGGTTTCCACATTAAAACCTAGTTGTGCTTTACAGCATTCTTCAATTTTGGTCTCAATATATTTTTGAATCTTTTCCTTAGAAGAAACATCATTAATTTTTCCTGTCAATTTCTCGATAGAGTAAATTTGCTCTTCTGGCGACTTCGCTGATTTTAAGACCTTGTTTATCTCATCTGTCACACCTGTAATAATTGGAAGATTTGCAAATAGAGACTGATAATTAGCTAGTTTACTCAAAATAGTCTGAGATTTAGACAACCAGTCATAGTTAGCCTTAATCTGCTCACCCAAAAGTGATAACGTGTGATTCTTTATTATTTCTTCGGTATTTTTTATGTAGTTTGGAGCTTCATTTAGTCCACTTTTCTTAATTTGAATCATTTGATCTTGGAGTATTTGAATCAACATAGAAGGAACTCTTCCTGTCAGCTCCATGATTTTTAGACTTATATTGCGTAGCTTATCCAACGCCTTTTTCTTACCTGACACATCAACTCCTTCTACTTCAGAAACCAGACTATCTATCTCTGTCATTGTAGCTGAATTAAGATGATTACGTACAGAATTCAACTCAACCAAACGTAAGATAAGTCCGTTCTTATATGTTTGTATTGCGCGTCGGCTCATTCTATATCGATCAAACCACCATAGACTTAGCAAAAGAACTAAAAAAATAATCAAACAGATAATGATGTTTGTTCGTGAAAATAGGTCTTGCTCGTCAAAATCAACAACCTCAAAAGTACCAGCATCTTCTATACCGTTCTGTTTAGTTAGGTTGGAAGAAAAAACATATACTCCATTACTAGATCCTGCATAAATCTTATTGTCAACTTTCAGGCATGTCATTGGATTGAATTGAATATCAACAAAATAGTCCATACTGTCACACAAGTTCGTTATTCCGTAATTGGGGATACCATAAACATGAGTTGAGTCGACAACTAATAACCTGTTAAATCCAAAAGCAGCAGTTATTTTTTTAAAAACGGAATTCTCTTGAAGAAAGAAACTGCGATTTGTTAGAAAGTATAGTTTATCGCCATTTTCTGTATCAATTCCCAGATCACGAATGAAAGAATATGAATCAGATTTCGGAATTCTAGAAAATAAATTGTCCTTACCTTTAAATATACCATCGTTCAATGTACAAAACAGAGTCTTGTCCCCATTTGACATAAACTTTGTTATGAATGGGTCTGGAATAATGCTATTAACTGATAGATCTCGAAGTGGGATGTCTCTATTTATATCGTCAAGGTTGCGAAAACCATCTCGTACTCCAACATATACATTATTATTATCTTTTCCAATTGCAGTTACATCCTTCTTTTTATTTGAATCTTGTTCAATTTGAGAATCCCACGAAAGAATTGAATTTAGAAAATAAGTAGAATGTAAGTCTGCCTGATAAATATCATGATTACTATCAACATAATACAACTTATCATTTAACACTTCCATGAACCGGATATCCTTAGTGCCTCGAGTAATATCTTTGAATGGGTATGCTTTTTGCTCTCCTATTTTCTGACGATATATTCTTGTATCAATTAAATAGTAGATATAATCCTTATCTGTACAGGCATATTTTACATTCCCATATGAATTAAAGACATCCTGATGGTGTCCAACGCGCGAGATAGAATGAATGGTCACAAGAAGCGATTGTCTATGATTAGGATCATTAACAATGAGATTATGACATTTTGTTCGTATTGACCTTCTGGTTTGAACTTGCTTAAATTTATCTTTATCATACAGGTCAGCATCTTTGACAACCTGAATAGAATGATTGCTTATAAAATAGTTTATTTGGTTTGATTCGTCGTAATAGTAAATTTGGGCAGGCTGCTTAAGTACAAATGATTTCTCACCATCTCCATTATAATCAGTTATAATAACTGAACTACCAATCAAAGAATAAACAGAATCATTACGGATAACAATATTCTTGATGTCATTTTGGATTAAGTATTTATCCAATTTGTCTGATGAGAGATCAACGCGTAAAAGACCTGAATCACTGGCACAGAATAAATATTCATCCTTAAAAGACTGAAAATTCCCAGCGACGACAGGTCGAAGGCTATCGGGTTTTGCCTTATATGATTCCGGACTTAATATCAAGAGTGTACTATCATTTTCTGCTGTTCTTCTCGGTACTTTAAGCAGGCCATGGCTTGTTGCTACATATACGCCAGTCTTTTGGATGGATATATCATATGCTGAATATTTTGTAGCCTTTCCCGCTGCTGGAATATAGAAACGTCCATGTTTCTCTTTCATTACAAAGGACTTGTCTTTTAATTCACAGCGGAAAAGTCCCATGTTTCTGGTTCCTATCCAATAGACAGGCTCATTATCTGTTGTTACCGTGTCTCTAACGACCTTATATATCCTATCAAAATCTGTACTAATCTTATCGAGTTGCTGATTGCCTGAATTGTAAATATATACTATACCGTCTTCAGTGCCAATATAATAAATATTATCATCAATATCGTCTTTCGAAATAGAAGCCAACGTTTCCTCGAAGAAAATTTCTGATTCATTCAAGGTCGATATATTCTTTTCTTCATTACAACTCGCAAGCAATATAGTCGATAGAAAAAGAGATATATGTAATTTGACGCTCATAATCGGTTGTTAATATTTTGTTAGTTTTTGTTCCCTAAATAATAAGCCATCTGTTTCAGTCTCTGCATAAGTCAGATAGCCATCCATATAGTAGTATGAATGAATTTTAATGCATTTATAGACAGGTGCATCCCCTTCCAAGGAAATTGAAATCGTATAATGGCAAACAGTTCTATTATAATGATATTGACCTGATGTAGGATAGCCAGAATCTGCATTGTTGTCTCTATCATCAACATAATACTGCCAACCTTTTTTCGATAAATCTGAGCGATGATCAAACTTACTTACATAAGTAAAAATAATGCTATTTGAGAGTTCCTGTATTCCTGTGATGTCATCATATGCTGAAGAATTTAATATGAATCCATATCGCCCATCATTGTATCTTATATCAACGCTCCAACTAGTTCCATTAGGCCTTTTCCATTTTCCTATGTATTTTGAAGAATGAGAATCTGTGGTTTCTGAATCACTAGAAATAACAGGGACATCACATATATATGAGTTCTCATTAATTGTAACTAAATAGGTCTTGATATTATCAGCCCACCTTGTCGAATAATATACACCTTGGTACTCTACACGATATATTAACTTATTCGCGATTTCTCTAACAAATAGGTTGGCTTTAATTGTTCCAGTATTATTATATCGTGATAGGGTGACTTCACCAATTTTTATCCAATTATCATCTTCAACATAATCGGAAAGAATTTGTAATGGCATAAATCCATTACATGTTATATAATTGACACCTTTAATAGAACCTATCGAAGTAGTTATCAAAATAAGTGCAAGTACTATCCTATTCATAACTTTAGTTTTTATTTTTTTGCTACTAATGATATAATGTTTTCTATAATATCAACCAAAGTCAACAATTCGTCAATGCATGCCCATTCATAACACGAGTGTTCTGCATTCTGACCACTATAGAAATCACTTCCTCCAGGCATCGCTTCAGGGAAACGAGCTACCATCATCGCAGAAGTAGTCCCTCCACGAGCATACTTTTCCCTCATTTCCATTCCAGACTTTGAAGCTGCATTCTTTATCAAGTCTGGAACGTAATTTGGCATGGAATACGCAATATTCTCATATTGTATCTGGTCATCAGTTTTCCTGGCTTCTACAAAAGGAAACGCTTTTTGAACCTTTTGAAGATTATCCTCCATCAACTTCTTTTGATATGCTCCTTCTTCTTGGTCAAAGAAACGCAACCTTACCTTCACGACATAATCATTGACATTAGGTTTCCCAGATTCATCCAAAGGATGAGATAGAGAATAGCAGTGTACATATCCTTCTTTTCCCTCCCTAGCACTTGGATTAATCTCCGGTGGTACAAGTCCGATAAAGTATGATGCAGCCGTTAATGCATCTGCATATTGTTCTTTTTTACCATAACTTGGATGTGCCTTGTTGCCCTTGAAGTAATAGGTCTGACCAATGGCTGTGAAATTTGCAATAGAATATTGATCAAATGTACTACCATCCACATCAATCACTATATCAGGCTTGTCTCCAAAAACTTCGGGATTGTATCGCATAGCTGCTTTGCCCACATCCTCATTTTGACTTAATGCAACCATTACTCGGCCGTGTTTGAACTTTGGATTCTTAATAAGTTCCTCAACCATCGTAATAAGGACAGCGCAACCAGTCTTGTCATCAGCTCCTAATAATGTTGAGCCATCACTTGTGACAATAGTCTTTCCAACCAAATCTTTCAAATGGGCACATTGTGGGCTATTTGGGCTTATAGTAATTCCTCCTGGAAGGCCGATATCCCCACCATTATAATTCCTATGGACAATAGGATTAATACCGTTCCCTGGTGCTTCTGGAGTAACATCCATGTGTGCCATAAACAAGACGGAAGGAACTTGGTTCTTTAAATTAGATGGAATATCTATATAGACATAATAATCATTGGATAGTGTTACCTTAACATTTTTCCCTTTAAATGATGTTACCTCCTCATAAATAAGTTGAGCGATTTTCTTTTGCCCATCACTCATGGGAAAAGAGGTCATGCTGGGTTCGTCTATAGATTGACTCTCTATCTTAACATAAGAAAGAAAACGGTTGAGCATATTCTCATGATCAACCTTGTTTTGTAACAACACCTGTGCATTGCATAACAATACGCAAGACAAAAACGATAATATCACTGAACCTCTTTTCATATACAATTTGTTTTAAGTTGCCTCTATTTAATCAAACAATACTCGTTAGTAGATCCTCTAATTGATAAAGGATGACACTCTTACATCTCTCAACTAAATGTTGATAAAACACATATTCGTCACAAAATTACAAAAAAAAACGAATATATAAGCTGTTTTTCTAAGAAAAGTTGAGAAAAATGATGTTTTTAAGGACAAATATACTATTTTTGCATCAAAATTATGCATCAGGAGTGGCAAAATGCCCACCAACCGGCCTAAAGACAGATCGTTGGCAGCGGTGGTAAAACGATGCGAGTTAGGAAGATTATTCTTTCATTAACTAAAGATTAACGATATGGAGATCAAGAAATTAGAGAAGTGTGATTATGTAATGTTCCCGCGCTTGCAGGAACAGGGTGTTGAATCGAGGCATGTGGAGCGCGAGGCCTTCCGTGCGGAACTGAAGCATGTCGAGGGGCATGGCGACTACTGGCTGGTATATCAGCAGGCACCACCCCATCTGGTGGCCAACATCCAGTTTGCCGAGGATGAAACCGAGTTTGACCGCAAGCTGGGCTGGTTCATCGGCCAGCAGAAGCTGCACGAGTACGTGCGTGGCGACCTGAGCTTCATCAGTGCCCTGGCAGGCTACAACCGTGAAGAGGTTCCCATGCGGTTCCCAGACAACATCAAGAGCATCGTCTACGCCCTGAGCGACTCAGCCCGCTGGTGGCATGAATACGGGCTGGAGGTAATGGAAAGCGACAAAAAATGAGGGTATGATTTGTTATGAATGAGGTTATGAATGAGGTTATGAATGTGGTTATGAATCGTATTATGATTCTGTTAGGATTCTATTAGGATGATGTTATGCTCATGTTACATGGAACAAAATTGGCCAAAATGGTGCAAAAAGTTTCAAAAAGTTGCAATAAGTGGTGCTGATGAGGTGCATTTGTGGTAAATCGGAAACGCCGAGGCCCGAAAAACGGAAGGTGCTGATGGTGCATTTGTGGTGGTGCTGTGGTGCAGGTGGTGTTTGAGTCATATTAGGATGATGTTAGGATGGTGTTAGGATCAAGTTAGCCGCTTTGTCAAATGTAACATGGATAAAAAAAGCTCTTACGGGGAATGTTTTCTCCGTAAGAGCGCGAAAATTTGAGGCGGTATCACCTCAAATCTTTCCCTGCTCATGATAGGAATAATAAGCTCCATCCGTAACGATAACATGGTCGCTAAAATGTATGCGCATGACCTCGCAAGCTCTCTTGATGGCTTTTGTCAGTTCATCATCATAACGGCTTGGGTAAATATTCCCGCTCGGATGGTTATGACAGAAAGCTAAGATTGTGGCGTTGTTCATCACTGCCTCCTTCATGATGATTCTGATGTCAACGGCAGTTTCAGTGATACCACCCCGGCTGATGCGTACGCTCTTTATCAGCTTGTAGTTCTGATTCATCAGAATGACGTGTGCCTCTTCCACCTGGAGGTCTTGCATACGGGGAGCCATGTAGTTATAGATGGCCGTGGCGGTGCAAAGGTCAGGAGCCATTAAAGCCTTCGCCATCTGCCTGCGCTTACCCAGTTCGATGGCAGCGATAATCTTGCAGGCGGTATAGGTTCCGACACCCTCGATGTCCTTGATGTCGTGGAAATCTGCCTTGGCGAGTTTGGTCAGATTATGGTCGAAACGGCTCATAATATCCTGCCCAATCTCAACGGCATTGCGCTGCGGAGTGCCACTTCCCACGAGGATGGCCAGCAGTTCAGAATCGGTCAGAGCCTCTGCGCCGAGGGTCTGGAGTTTGTTACTTGGGCGGTCTTCCGTTGCCCACTGTCTAACACTAAGCTTAACTGTTGTTGCGTTCATAATCTGATATATTTTAATGTTTGAAATTTCGTGTTTTTGCAAGGAACATTGCCATGCGAACGTTGGCACCTGCTGCCTCCATGCGCTCTATGAAAGCGTTGGCGGTCTTTCCTGTGGTGGTAATGTCATCAATGACCAAGACATCCTTTCCACGGAAGAAATCCTCGTCGATATGGTAGTCCCCGTTTACTCCGTCTGCAACTTTATGAGCATGACTAACATGAACTTTCTGACGATGGCCGTTGACTACGATGTGACCGAATCCGTTCACTGCGTTAACCCTTTCACAAAGTTCCTCTGTGAAGTGCTTGTAGCGGATGTCGTTCGTGCGTCTGCAACTGGCCGGAATGCAAACGATGGCGGTATTACTCAAATCCATTAAGGAGAGAGCCTTTGCCATTTCCCTTGCAGCCCAACGGATGGCGTAACCTCTGCCGCTCTTGAAATCGAGGATGCGACGGTCGAGGTCTATCTGCTCGAAGCTTGCCCGTTTAAGGTATCGCTTTGGAAGGTAACTATATAGAGCGTATCTGAGCATGTTGTCGATGTTTTGAAGTTTTTATTGACTGGAGCCAAGGGGTAAACTTTTACGTTCTTGAACCCTCATGGGCAGTTTTTTTTATTGGCTGTATGCCGTAGGGTATAAACTTTTACATCGCAAGCCAGAAGGAGAACCTCAGGGGAATGAAGACAAGGAATTTCGGCATATTCATCTGGAATACCCTGTTTTCAAACGAAAACTGTGGAAGGCTGCCAGTTTAATATCCCGAAATAGGCACTGCCGGTACTTGGCGCATTAACCGTTCGCCTTAACTTTGCGACGTAAATGTTGGCCATTACCCCACGGCAGAAAGCCTATATGAAAGCTGCCCGCTGAGACACTTGTGCAAAAGAGCACCAGCAGCAGGACAATAAACCACGAAAGATGACCATTCTCAGCATAAGGACAAAAAGAAGCCAAAACAGGACATCAGAAGGTCAAAAGTATTGTTCTTACCTGATATTACATGTTTTTTCATGTTTTAGATGTAACATTCCCGATTATGTCTTAACTTTGCAAAGCTATAACGGAAGCCTTCAATTTGTCCTTTACCCTGAGTTCGTTATGCACCAGACAATAACACATGAATGTCTGAGAATCAAAGTTTAACAGGAGCCACATCGCTGGCTCAGAAAAGAAAGTTACATGAATAATCAGGTAATAGACATCGAGAATCGTCCGTTACAGGAACTCACCCTGAAACAGGTACTCCCCTATCTCAGGGAAATCATATCAGAAGAGGTAAAGATAAAGAGGAATCCCATTCACCCGCTTTTTTCCGGGCTGAGCAACGAGATCACGGAAAACATCCTCAATAATCCTGAACGGTACACGTTCGGGATGGCCGGGCTTGCCGAGGTACTTCACTGTAGCATCAAGACAGCCTATAATTACAGGAGTACAGGCGATTATGACCCAGCCATCATCAAGTTCGGGAAAAGGATTGTCATAGACAAGGTAAAGGCCACTGAGATTGCGCGTTCACAAGGTATGGCCAGAAACAAAAAAGCCAAGGCACTATGACCGTATGTATAGCAGAGAAGCCCAGCGTGGCAGGTGACATCGCCAAGGTGCTGGGAGCCAACAGCCGCAAGGACGGCTATTATGAGGGTAACGGTTATCAGGTGACATGGACGTATGGGCACCTGTGCTGTCTGAAAAGTCCAGAGGAATACAACAGCGACTGGAAGAAATGGTCGCTGCAGCAACTGCCCATGATACCCAACCGCTTCGGCATCAAACTCATCCCCGAGGCAGGCATCAAGAAACAGTTCGGGGTCATCAAGAAGCTCTTTGCCAAGGCCGACACCATCGTCAACTGTGGTGATGCTGGACAGGAAGGAGAACTCATCCAGCGTTGGGTCATGCAGCTGGCCGAAGTCCGCTGTCCTGTAAGGCGGCTCTGGATCTCCTCCCTCACGGAAGAGTCCATCCGTGACGGCTTCAGGCAACTGAAAAACCAGAAACAGTACGACAACCTCTACTATGCAGGCATCGCCAGGGCATCGGGTGACTGGCTCCTCGGCATGAACGCCACGCGGCTTTACACCCTGCGTTACGGCGGCAAGGAGCATATCCTCTCCATCGGTCGCGTCCAGACACCGACGCTGGCCCTTCTCGTGAACCGAAAGAAGGAGATCGACACCTTCAAGCCCGAACCCTACTGGCAGCTCACCACCGACTACAAGGGAGTCACATTCTCCAGTATCGATGGGAACTACACAGACAAGGCCAAGGCAGAGCAGGCTCTGAGGGACATCTTGGGAAAGGAATTCTTTATCGACGACATTGAAAAGAAAGCCGGTAAGGAATCCATTCCCCAGCAGTATGACCTCACCTCGCTACAGGTCGAGTGCAACCGTCGCTTCGGCTATTCAGCGGAAACGACGCTCGACACTGTACAGAGTCTCTATGAGAAGAAGGTCACGACCTATCCGAGGGTCGATACCCGATACCTCAGTGACGACATCTATCCAAAATGCCCCGACATACTGAGAGGCATATCGGGGCAATACGGAGAGTTTACCAGGCTGGTAAAGCACCCGCTCAGGAAGAGCAGCAAGGTCTTTGACAGCTCGAAGGTCACCGACCACCACGCCATCATACCCACAGGCAGGGATCCTCACGGCCTGACTGACAGGGAAGGCCGTGTCTTCGACCTCATCGCCAAGCGTTTCATCAGCGCCTTCTGCGAGGACTGCGCCTTCCTTGCAACCGTCATTTCCGCACATAGCGGGAGCGTCGGGTTCAAGGTTACGGGCAAGGAAATCACAGCTGCAGGATGGCATGCAGTCTATCGCGGGATGGCAGCCGATGAAGCAGAGAAGCAGGAAAAGGACACCGTCCTCCCCCATTTCACCCGTGGAGAGCGAGGACAGCATACTCCCTCTCTACAGGAGAAATGGACTGTTGCCCCCAAGCCCTATACGGAAGCCACGCTGCTCAGAGCCATGGAAACGGCAGGAAAGTTCGTGGATGATGAAGAGCTGCGGGCAGCCCTGAAGCAGAACGGCATCGGCAGGCC
>JBGUIU010000090.1:0-5979 GCA_045113275.1 Paludibacteraceae bacterium | reverse complement strand
TTTTTTAGGGAAGTCTGAGAGAATCCTAAAAATTTTAGATTTTTTCTGTGATTATATTTTAGAAGATATAAGTCAAAACTATTTTTTTTCAGACAAGTTTGTTTTTGATATTGCCTGGCAACAGATCCTCCCATTTCTCGCCAAATTTTGGTTCATGACGAAAAATATAATCTAAGTACAGATATGGGTCGACACTCGAAAGCTTACAGCTCTCGATTACTGAATAAATCTTGCAAGTTCTTGACTCGCTTTCTGTATTTTGACAAAATAGATAGTTCTTTCTTCCTAATGTGTGCCCTCGCATTGTCCTTTCTGCCAAATTGTTTTCTAAACTTAACAATCCGTTTTTTAGTAGTTCATAGAATTTATCGACTCTTTCCAATGCATAATTGACCGCCTTTCCTATGTTGTCTTCATTGAAGAATCCGTTAGATTCCTTCGTTTTTATCAGCCAGATTTTAAACTTGTCAAGTAAAGGCTTTAACCATTTTCGCCTCGCTGTGGCTATCTCCGTTCCTCGTAAATGTTTGCTTTTTATCTCTTCCTCAACACCAAACATTTTATTTATTATATCTAATGCCTCTCTGGCTTTGTCCTTGTGGTATTCTAGACAGTCGTGAAACTTGCGACGGATGTGAGCCATGCATGGAATTTGAATGATTTCCTTACCAAGTCTGTCTCCAACCGACTTATAAGCTCCATACCCATCTGTTTGTATGTATTTGCCTTTGTAATCCTTTAATTGCTCATCCAAAACATCAGAGCCTCTTGACCCATCTGTTGAGGTGAAAAACATTAATCTGTATTTTGGACTGACAAAGCCCCAATCGTATCCGTTTCTACACCTATGGTTCTCTTTGTCCACAACATGCTGCACGGTCTCATCAATGTGACAACGGTTGTCTGAAAGCACTTTCTCCCTGATGGCTTCGTATAGACCGTCTAAAGCATCTATCCCAGCTTTCCCATATTCGAACATTGTTGTTTTTGCCAATTTTATTTCGCCATTATTCAGCATGTTTAGCTGACGCTCGTATGGGATGTGGTAATGATACTTATTGGTGAGTATCCCCGCAGCTAACGAGGCGTCAAGATGCCGTTTTTCGAACTCTTCCGGTGTGTATGGCAACGATGGAATTATCAGGTGTCCATCCTTCGTGTACACATATCGGATGATTTGTTCTTTTTCCATATGGGCAGGCACATAGATAAAACGATATGAAATCAGTTTTTTTACAAATCGGGCACCTTTTATTTCTTCTGCCGATGGACGTATATGCGTCACCTTCGTTGGTTCAATATTGTCATAGTTCCTCTTCTTGGGATGCTTATATCCTACTTTGATTTTTGCATCTGGGTCTATTCCCCGCCCAATACCCTTCTCTTTTGCAGACTCATTTAAAATGGAGTTCGATGAGTCTGCATACAGGTCACTGTGCGTCTTCTCGCTTTTTGTGCCGAAGTGGTTTCTCCTAAGGGTACTCAATTGGTCTGTCAGACTGGCAATGGCCTGATCTTTGCTGCAAATGGCCTCTTCAAGCTCCCTGATGTGATCCATCAAAGCTTCAATCACCTCGTCTTTGCTGCGCAACTGTTTGGTCATAATTTCAACCATTGCCAACAAATCAACCTTGTTCTCTGTCCCCGTTTTCATGCTATAAAGGTACAAAAAAATATTGAATTATACAAACTTATTTGTTTGATATTCAATTATTTAACATAATTTTTACAAAAAAAATTCCACACAAAAACAGGCAATGTATCAATGGCAAAATGAATAAAAAAGAAACGAGGAAATATAACATCTCCTCGTCAGAATAAACACTTATTTCGCATTTGCATACCCTCGTATAAGTTTAATAAGACTGTACCAGTTTAGCCTTACCTTGTCCTCCTTCGAATACAGTCTGGGGTAAATGAATGTACCGTTATAGATTTTCCTTGTGTAAAGTGTGAATACATTCTGATCGTAGTATAGTAGTTTTATTGTCTTCCTGCTTTTTGAGACGAAGATGAAAACATCCCCGTTCATGGGATCCATTCCCATCTCGTTTACAACATAACCCTTCAGATGTTCTATTCCTCCGACCATTGAAACGGGTTTTTGACATAAAAAAAAACGTTGGCTATTGTTCAATCCAAGAATCTGCTTCCTCATACATCACGACACTTAAAATTAGGGACTTGATTGTGGCATCGCTGAAACTAATTTCCACTCCGCTCGGAAACAAAATAGATGCACTACGAACCACTGTATCCGGATTGGGATGCTCTAGACTGACTGTTATGTCTGGATTTGAAGGATAGCGCTTGTACGATCGTTGTTCTCCTCTTTCTGGTTCAACCACTAGTTCCTTGAAAAGACTTTGAGCCCGACTGGGCAAATATTCGGCATGCCTTGATTTCGGTGGTGTGACATCTGGGCGTTCCATACAGGTTTCCACTATCCTGTTCCCATGAATATCCTCCCACTTATTTACGAACTTTACGAAATCTAGATAGTCCAAATTATTTAGGCGGCAATAATCCGCTACGCTCATATTACTCTCCTGATATTTGCTGTAATGAAGTATATACTTCACATTTTTTATGTCGCTTTCCATTGTTTAAAATTTTGCGACGAATATAAAACTGAAAAGAAAATATTACAATGTGCTTTCTTTGAACGGATACATAAAATTTCGCTTATAATACAAAAAGCGATGAAATGAATCATCGCTTTTTATGACAAGAGGAGCTTGGAAGTCCGCGCCCTTTGTATGTTGTCACGTTGCAAATATATAACAAAATAATAATCCATCCAGTTTTTATCATAAAGGAAATATTAGAAATCATCGAAGAAGAAATGCAAAAAGCATTGGAATAATCCAATGCTTTCTTGATGGAAGAGCTGGCTTGGACATCCGCGCCGTTTGTGTTCCATCTTTGCGAAGATACAACAAAAATAGAAGCCACAAAATTTTAGGGTTCAATTTGATGAATTGTTTTTTGCACAACAGAAATTTTATGATTTATTAACAAATCAATATTTTTTATTTAACTTTGGACAGTTATTCATATTAATTAACAATCATTTGAAATGAGAAAGAAACTTTTAATCGCTTTGTCGATCATCCTTGCAGGATTGACTTCTTGTGAGAACAAAGAAATCTTGGATACCCAAGAAACGAATCAAAGTAGTGAGCCTTCTTTCATCGTACTTGATGAATCAGAGGTTACAGAACAAGAACTCTACGAGATGACTATCGGAGATATGAAGAAAAGCGTTGATGCTGACATCTTCGAGAGTGTGGATAAAGTTTACAAGGAGGCTAATCAAAATCAAGTCGCTGAACAAGGTGCTACAACCAAAGCGTTAGCTCCTCTTTTGTATAAAGTGGTTCGTATCGAATACAAAACACTTGACCAGAATATGGCTCCTGTCAATGCTTCTGCTTTGATTGTATATCCTCTTCTTCGTAAAATGAATAAAGTGATGTTGATTAATCACGGTACTCAGATTGGATTCGCTATGATTCCTACTCAATATACTTCTGTAGAAGCTATTATGGCGGCAACAGGTGCACTTTGCATCTTGCCTGATTATATCGGTCTCGGTTCTACTTCCGACCATCCTGATTTATATCTGAATCACGAGGTTCACGGACGTACTAGTGTAGATGCTCTTATTGCTCTTTTAGATTATGCAAAAGCAAAAAAACTTGCTCTCGATAATTCCTATAAATCTTATATAGTAGGTTATTCACAAGGTGGCTCTGTTTCTTTGGCCTCTCTTCGTAGAGTGCAGCAATTGGATATGAATACACAAAAGAGAATCAATTTGGATAAGGTGTATTGCGGTGATGGTCCATACGATCTTCGTCGTACCTTCGAGACTTATATGGAAGAGTATAAGCAGGGAAAGAAGATGGGACTTGGTTCTGTCGTTCCTCTTGTGATCAACAGTATGTTCAACAGCTATCCGTCAGAAGTTGCTGATATGAATTACGAGGATTTCTTTACAGAGTGGGCTCTTTCAACGGGTGTTCCTCAAGCTGTCAAGAATAACAGAGAGAATATAATTGATATGATGTTGAAGTTCAATGGTAAGTCTCTTGGTGATATCCTTAATATGGAATATATCACGGAACATCCAGACCATTTGGCTAAACTGCTTGAATTGATGGATCGTCAAAACCTATGTCACGGATGGCAACCACAATATAAATTGAAGCTTCTTCATGGTGATCCCGATGGCGTAGTGCCATTCTCTAACTTCGAGGAGGCTGTTGGTGGTTTAAGCAACAGTTATGTGGAGACAAAGGTTATCAGCAACAAATCCATATTGCTTAGTGATCCACTTCTTCAACACATCAATGGTATGGTGGTTATGTTGGAAGAGATCCTTTCAGGAAAGTTCTAAAAAAAGACGATCGATTGAATTGAACTGTTTGTGAATGACGTGAGGTCACATCTTCATAGATGGTTATATTGCATAGAAAAAGGGGCAAAACAGCCCCTTTTCTCATTTCCGTTTTGCGGGTGATTTCATTCCATCCTGCGCACTCTGTTTGCTTCCTCTTTGTCTTGTTTTTACTTGATTTTCTATCTTTTATATGTATATTTGCACCGACAAGCCAAAGCATGGGGGATGCTTTCTCGCCATGTTGCGTCAAGATATGGTTAAGGGGAAGGCTTTTTCCTCTTTTGCGTCAAGATTTGAAGGTTACTTTCTTCACCATTATCTTGCCGTCTTTGATAACTATTACAACCTCAATTTGCATAATATTTTATCAATTTGGCTTGTTCCCTTTTACACAAAAAAAATAATAGATGGTTTATTTATTTATATATTATTGCTTTTATTCTTCCTTTTTGGCAGTGGTTTCTAGAATAAGACATTGGCGATGGGTTACTCCTTTCGTGGAACGCAATGCTGCCAGATTTGCAGTAGTACCAGCATCTGTCCATACTTTGGTGAATCTGACATGTATAGATGGTATTCAATACACATGGACTGATTACTCTTTGATGAGTGTTATAATATCGATGAAGTACGGATTACTTGTCTTGTCTATAGTGACAGCTCTGTTAGTCATAATAGGAGTACAAGTGGAAGAATATATACAAAAGAATAATTATGAATTTCCAGAATGGTGGAAATCTGTGTATGATAGGATTCCTTTTTTGATTAAATTGATTTTGTTTTTGGGGGTGATAATTGGACCGTTCTATATCCTTTTTATACTTATCTCGGAATATGGTTATTTACATTAACATAAATTATATCCACTTAAACACGAGGAAAAGATAAAAAAATAGGCAAACTTTTGATACAATGTTCTTTTTAATATAGAGGTAATTAATTAATAGAGAACCCTATGGGGTATCGGTATGTGCGTGTTTTTCAGATATTACTTAAAAATTTATATTTGCAACGAGTAGTTTTCTCATGCTAAAAGACATAAATACATTGCAATAATGAATAAAGAAAAGTACAGCTTGCTTTTACATTTCGTATTTCTGGGTGCTTTTTTGGCGATTTACTTCGGTTTGGGGGAGGAAGACAATGTCAGATGGAACTTAGATGCGATCTTGCTTGTGGGGTCCCTCTTTTTCGCTGTGGCATGGCTAAAATTGACACGACAGAAGGAATCTAACGTTTTCATACGATTCTATATGCGCCTATACAGGATAATCGGCGCTATAATTGCCTTTTTAATGTTAATCGAATTAGGCTTTTGGCATTTTAGAAGAGGTGAAATGGTAGCCGAAGACTCTAATTACATTATCAGGAGAGTGCATCAGGGCGTAATTATCTCAATTGATCCTGATTTGTTTAAACTGTATGAAAAACATGGCGTTTTCGAACGGTATGTCACCACATTAACTTCAGATCATTTCAAATACGATATGAAGTCGGTTCAATTTCATGAAGATTTGTCTGCCGTTTCCTTCAAATTAGAATTGACGGAAGCGGGGAAAAAAGAGTGGTCTGGA
>JBGUIU010000089.1:0-13219 GCA_045113275.1 Paludibacteraceae bacterium | reverse complement strand
TATCGATGGGTTTGTTTCTCGGAAGCCTAATTCCTTCATTGAGGGTTAAAAAACTACATTTTTGTCATTTTTTGACTATAGTTCGTAGTTTAATCTTCTTGATTATCGTTTTCCGTTTCGGACAATGGTACCAATTCAAATTCAAGATCTGCAAATGAGATATTGAGTTTATTAAATATATATTGAATGATGCTCTTTTTAGTTGCCGTGCTGCATGACGAATGTACGAAACAACCATCTGCGAATTGACTTCTTTCTGGACTACGTTCCTCATGCACCCAATAATCTTCGTTGCAAAGCACTCTCATAGAGGAAGGAGAATCCATATATATCTCGTGGCAAAGTTGTACAAGCATATCTTTCCATGTAGTTACTTTGTGGCGTTCTCCCTTGAATGAGAAAGCAGCTATTTTCCGGTTGGTGAGTTCTATATCATCGTCATCGAAGGAAACAGCATCAGTCTCTTTCTCCGCCGGTTTAAAGTTGGTCTGTATCACCGGCCACAATAAAAGGAAACGTTCATATAATTGCTTTTGACGCTCTAGAATCTCATTTTCTGTCCATTGGTCTATGAGCTTGAGGTAACTACTCAATGAAAATTTACTTTCATCGAAACCATAAATATGTTTACCTTTATGTTCGTAACCTGATTTCTTTTCTGAGAACGGTCTATTGCCGTAGCTGCTATTATACCCTGTTAAGGTAAGATTAGCAAAAGTGTGTAAATATTGCTCGTGAATACGCTCGGCATCCTCTCCGAGTTGTTGCCGCCAGGTAGCAGACAGCGTTTGTGGCATAATATGTTCTATTGTATAATCATTTTTGCGCATGTGCGGCACGATGTTTTCCCATTTGCCTTCCACATTATCCATGTTTTCCATGCGCTCAAACAAGAAATACTTGTAATCTATAGGGATTCTATAAATCTGGCGTGTCTTGAATTCTTCAGATAGCATAGTATCCATCGGATAGATACCAGTTCCTTGACGTTTCAACAGAACATATTTAAGGACCTCGATATAAGGCGAGGGGTGAAGTCCTCGTTTGATTTCCTCGTTGATAAGTCGCAATACATCATGATGCAACACCGCAAATGCCTTGTTCATAGCATTGGCAGGGAGATTGCAAATGATACGTCTTGCCCAATAACCTTCAATCACATCAAAAACATCATATATCTGTTGCGCTGAGAAGTTATTGTCTGTCGCATATTTCAGGAATGTCATATAGAAAGTCATTCCGACAGTAGAACCTATAGTGCCTAGTTGACGGAATTTAGTATTAAGTCTCTCGTCATCCGATTTACATTGACTAAAGATGTAATAATATCGAGCATATACAGTCATGTCGGACAACACCTCTTCTCGACTAACCTGTTTGTTTTCCACGAATGACTTGAACTCAAAATACAAATTATCAATGTTACAGATGGTCTTCGTGTATAGAGTCAAATAGTCACGCACAAACATCGTTGGAGCATTCGCTGTATATTCTTCGATTTTGCTCCAATACTCATCATAACAATGCTCTTGCTGCTCTTCCTCCATGGACATCAGCAAATAGTTGCGAATCTTATCCGCTTCACTTAACCCAAGACCTGTTGAATTAAGACTTTCAAAGATAAGTTGTGGGTCATCATCTGAAGCCAAGCGAATATCAATAACAATCAGCCGCTTTATAGCATCCAAAATATCCTCTAATGATAAACCGCAATGTTTCAACAAATCGTAGAAGAAGTTATAATTGACAGTGACATTGGAATTGGCATTGAACTTTTCCGGTTTCCCTTCAATGAGTGCGTCAAATGACTGCATGTCATTCTTAATGGGTTTCAATTTTACTTTGCGGTCATTCTCCAAATATTTAGCAACAAGATATGTCTCATAAATCATATCTATTTTGCGAGGATCATTGCAAATAATATCGCCTGCTTTAGCTGCGTTAACCAATGCAATAAGTAAAATAGAAATGGTAGTGATACGCTGCTGACCGTCTATAATCAGACAATCTTCATCGTAATCGTTTACACGTGCACTTACAATGCTTCCAAAGAAGTGCGACTTACGCTTTTCTTCATGTAACTTAACCAAGTCCGCAAATAACTGCCGACAATGCTTTATCTCCCAATCATAATTTCTTTGATATAGAGGAATAATAAATCTTTTTTCTCCTCCTTCAAAGAGTTGCATGAGTTTTTTGTCTTCGCCTTTCATATCTATGCATGGTTAAATAAGTCCTAATTCTTTGAGATAGCCGTCAATCTGCGCATCAAGGTCGGCGCGTTGTGCTTCGAGCGACTTGATGTCTGCCATGACTTGCTTAATGTCAATGGGTGCTTCTTCCTGAAAGGTATCTACATAACGCGGGATATTGAGATTGTAATCATTCTCGCGTATCTCGTCCAGCGTTGCACAATGGCTATACTTGTCAATCTCCTTACGCTCACGGTAGGTATTCACAATCTTCTCTATATGCTCATAGCGGAGTTTGTTCTGTGTTTTGACTTTCTCAAACTCATGGCTCGCATCAATAAAGAGGATATTATCATCATCCTTGCGGCATTTCTTCATAACGAGGATACAAGTAGGAATACTTGTCCCATAGAAGATGTTTGCCGGCAAACCGATGACAGCATCAATATAATTCTTCTTCTCAATAAGGAACTGACGAATCTTGCCCTCTGCCGCTCCACGGAAGAGCACGCCGTGCGGTGCCACGCACGCCATTGTGCCACCATCATTGAGGTGATAAATCATGTGAAGAATGAAAGCATAGTCGGCTTTGGACTTCGGAGCCAATACTCCTGCTTTGGAAAAACGGTCATCGGAGAGGAACTTGTCATCTGCTGACCATTCTGCGGAGAACGGAGGATTGGCTACTACCGCATCAAACTGCTGGTCACCCATCTCATCGTTGGTGAGCGTGTCGCCGTTGTGTATGGAGAAATCTTTGTACTTGACACCATGCAGAATCATATTCATCCGGCAGAGGTTGTACGTAGTCGGGTTTTTCTCCTGCCCGTAGATGCGGTCAGCAATATCGTTGCAGTTCTTGGCAGTACGTAACAACAGCGAGCCGGATCCACAAGTCGGATCGTACACATCTTTGAGACGAGCTTTGCCTGTTGTTACTATATCTGCAAGTATCTGGCTGACTTCCTGCGGCGTGTAAAACTCACCCGCTTTCTTTCCTGCTCCGGCAGCAAACTGAGAAATCATATACTCGTACGCATCGCCGAGAATATCAATATCGTGCGCCTGCTGCAAACCAAAGTCAATGCCATTGAGAGCAACGAGCACGTCACTCACAAGGCGGTTCTTGTCTTCTACTGTCTTGCCGAGTTTGGGAGACGTAAGGTCGATGTCGGAGAACAAACCACCGAAATCTTCTTCACTATCCTGCCCTGTCGTACTATCCTCAATCTTCTTGAGTGAGCGTTCGAGGTCGGAAAGGATATTCTCTTTCTTGCCGATCTTGGCGATGATGGTCGAATAGAGATACTGCGGTTCGATGAAATAGCCAAGTTCATTGACGCAATCTTCGCGGATATCATATTTGAACTGCGCATCGTCGGACTTCCATAGTTCAGAGAACGTAATCTCATCCTGCTCCAACTCCTCGTTAACAAAGAGTTCGATTTTCTCAGACAGATACTTATAAAAGATAAAGCCGAGTGTGAAATACATGAAATCTCCAGCGGACATGTTTCCACGGAGAGTGTTGGCTACCGCCCACAATTGGTTACGCAGTTTTTGTTGGAGTTCTTCGCTCATAGTGTTGTTATTTAATTATTCCCAGAAGAATACACTAATGATGGCGTGCAGACGTGCAAGGACACGTGACATAAGACTTTTACGCTCCTTGTATTTCATTTTCTTGTCTTTGACGGCATCGTGTATTATTTCAGATTTCTCACGATGGAGATATTCGTATTCGTCAATAAACTTTTTGAGTGCTTCAATCGGTATATTCTCTTGCTCCGCCAATTCGACGAGTGCTTTGTTGCGCTCTTCTGCGACGAAGTTATTGAGACGTGTTTCGAGGTCGATAGAGCCGTCTGCTTTACCTTTCATAAAGCCTTGTTGGTCTTCGTCCACCTCTTTGCGGATAAAGCTGTCAATGAGTTTTGTTTTGTTGCGCATAGTCACATCCTTGATCATAGTGTCAAGGATCTGTTTGCGTTTGTCTTGATAGTCGGCACTGGTCGGGTCAAGGTTCTCAATGAGCGCAATGATGTACGCCACGTTGATGATGTCCGAGTGTAAGAGTTCGAGACAGAAGTCGATATCTTCCAGCGGATTGATTTCAGGTTGTTCCTCGCTACTGCCAGTTGTCTCTACCGATGAAGACACCGAGCGCGTACCATCGAGGATGTCCAGATACTTGGAAAGGAATTCGTTGAACATCTGTTCGTCGATTGGGAAACGCGGGTCTTCAGGGTCGTACTCGTTGTAGATCTTTATCTCTGCACGCTTCTTAAGCAGTTCGCGGAAGGCAAGCACGAAGTTCTTCTTATCGTCCTCGGTCTGCAAGTAGTCGATGACATGTGGCGACGGATAATGGTTCTTGAAGTCGAATTGCAAGCGTGCGTAGTCGTGGAAGACTTTTACGTACGGGTCGCGCAAGATGTCCTCTAGATTGTCTGAATTGGAGAACAGTTTAAGTGATGCATCGACATTGGCTTTGAGATCACGGAAACAGAGTACCTTGCCAAAACGCTTCTTATCGTTGAGGACGCGGTTGGTTCGGCTGAAAGCCTGCAATAATCCGTGGTATTCCAGATTCTTATCCACATAGAGCGTGTTGAGTTTCTTTGCGTCAAAGCCCGTAAGGAACATTCCGACCACGATGAGCAGATCCAGCGGCTCCATGTCTGCGCGTTTCTTCTTCATGCGCATGTTGATGTCATCGTAGTAAGCTGCAAACGTCTCCGTGCTGAAGGAAGTGCCGAACATGCCGTTGTAATCATCAATAATAGCCTGCATCTCGTCTGCTGTCACTTTGTCATTGACGAAAGTGCCTGTGCCCATGCCTGTTTCTTCATCGTCTTGGCTGTCGTTTGCTGCGTATGTGAAGATAGCACCTATCTTGATAGACGGTTTGAGTTCTTTGAAGATTTTGTAGTATTTGAGCAGCATCGGCACCGACTGCACGGCAAAGAGCGCATTAAACTCGCCATCAAAGGTGGACTTGTTGTAGTTATTGAGGATGAAACGTGCAATTTCCGTCATGCGTGCTGTGGACATCTCATCCACATCTGCGCGTCCGGCATAGTACTCAACGAGGAAGCCCAACACGTTCTCGTCCGCGATGGCATCTTTGATGAGGTACTTGTGCAAGCACTCACCGAAAACCTCTTTGGTGGTCTTGTCTTGCTTGGCGTTCTCAACGAAGATAGGTGTGCCCGTGAAGCCAAATATTTGCAAGTTATGGAAGAAGCGGACGATATTCTTATGGCTCTCGCCGAAATGCGAACGATGGCACTCGTCGAAGATCATTACAACTTTTTTATCCTGTAACTCTTGCAAATGTTTGTTGTAGTAGTTCTTCTTGACGGCTGTATTGAGTTTTTGGATGGTAGTGATGATGATTTTGTTGCCGCTTTCGAGTCGTTGGATGAGTTCGGCGGTGCTGTCTGTGCCGTCCACTGCTCCGGGTTCAAAAGCATCATATTCCATCTTGGTTTGTGTATCGAGGTCGTGGCGATCCACAACAAAGAGCACCTTATCTACACCGTCCACATCCTGCACAAGTTGGGCTGCTTTGAAGGACGTAAGCGTCTTGCCCGCACCGGTAGTATGCCAGATATAACCGTTCTTGTTCGTATTCTGAACGCGGTCGAGGATATGCTCCACGGCATAGTACTGATATGGACGGAGTACCATGAGGCATTTGTCGCTCTCATGCAAGACGATATATTTGGTGATGATTTTGCCAAGCGTACACTTATTAAAGAACTGCGTTGCGAAACTATTGAGGTCACTGAACGGGATATTGGCAGCGTCCGTCCATTTGAAGGTGAACTTGTAACCGCTGTTCGGGTTGTTGGCGAAATAGCGGGTGTTGACGGAGTTCGAAACAACGAAGATCTGGATGTAATCGAAGAGTCCGCTGAAGGATGTCTTGTGATAGCGTTGGATTTGGTTATATGCCTGTTTGAGTTCCACCCCTGCACGTTTGAGTTCGATTTGCACGAGCGGCAAGCCGTTGATGAGGACAGTGACATCATAACGGCATTTCTTGCGTCCCTCAACGGTGATTTGGTTCGCTACTTGGAACTCATTCTGACACCATTGATGCGAATTGAGGAACTCCACCCAGATATGCTCACCGTTTTCGGCTTCAAGCGTGAATTGGTCACGAAGCTTTTTGGCTTTCTCGAAACGTGTGCCGCCCTCAAGGTGAATGAGGATGCGGTTGAACTCGTCATCGGTAAACTCGGTGCGACCGTGTTTCTCTAGTTCCTTGCGGTTATGTTTCTCCAGTTGGCGTTTGAAATTGGCTTTGAGGTTGGTTTCCTCTTTGACATCCACGTACTCGTAGTTCATGTCTTGGAGGGTCTTGATCAGACCTTTTTCAAGCGCGTCTTCTGATATTGCTGGCATATATTTTAAATTTTATTATTTGAATATTGCTCGTTCTAGCGGTTACATTATATATTCGTCTCGGATATAGTATTTCCGATTCCCCGGTGTGTAACGGTATTCTGCAATATACCCGATTCTCTTTAGTATATCCAACAGTTTTTTATCTTCAGTAGAGATGTAGGTTATCTCTTTCTTCTCTACGATATCGGAGAATGGTTCGCCTAAGTTTTTCAGGAAAGAATCAATCTCAGTTATCACATTGGCGAATTTGATAAAAAGCTGCTTTCTTGTTGACACATTAACACTTGGTTGCTGTATAAGGTAATTTATTATTTCTTGTGTATGCTCGGTCTCTTGCTCAGCTTCTTTCAATAATTTCTGTACGTTATCTACAACACCGATAAATTTCTTGAGAGCATTTCCAGCAGCCTCATCATCTGTCATCATGGCACTGACATTTTCCCAAGTCGCATTCATCTTGTTTTGTAGGCACAAATCGTTTCGTAATGATGCATCCGAAACGTCACTAATATGCTCTATCTCACATTCGCTCTTTTGTATAATCCGTTTCTTTTGCTCTTGGGATATATCTTCGCTATTCAATAGTTTTATCAGATGCTCAGATGTAATTGTTTGCTGTGAGTCTAACGCCAAGAATACATTATCTATATATTTAGACAGATCATGATGAATATGCTCAGACATTAAGTCAAAGTTATCACAGATATAGTCATAATTGCGAGCCATAAACGCACTCTCATCCCACTTGTCTTGCTTGCACAATAGAACACGTAACATTTGCAAATTATCTTGATAATAACCTTGCGAGTAGATGTACTCTAATTCTGCTTTATCTGTCTCAGGATTCAAATTCTTGAACCTTAAATCCATCTCTGATATGAGACTATGCAACTTTTCACTTTCAGTATCGACAAGCAAGAAATCAGCATATTCTTCCAGATATTGCTTCTTATCTTGGAAAATAGGAATGATATACTCATCAAGTGCATGCTTAATAATCAAGTTCAAATAATATTCTTTGTCTTTCTCCAATTCTGATAGCACATACAACCAGAAGTTTGGCCAATATGCACATAGCAAATTCATAAAGTCCCCCAATGCCTTTCCACCTCGTTCTATATACTGAACAACGAAGTCCGGATGAGAGGACATCTGTAGCATATAGGGTTCTATGTATGCGATTGTTCCATTTGGGGCAATGTAATCCATTATATCAAAGTTCAAAGAAGCCTTGGAACTTAAATACTTGGTACTTTCTTTGGTTAACTTTTTGAGAACATTCTCCACCAAATTGAGGTGATAATCATAGGAATTACTTCTTCCGGCAAACACATCCAATACAAATTGTTTATCCTCATAGGTCAAACTGCCGGGATAGAAAACAGAGATATATTCCCAATAATTTTCATTGATATATCCTTCGCGCAGAACGATGTTTAGGAAGTCTATTTGTTGCTGCGGATAACCTTTTGTCAATTTACTATCAATGGAATATTTATCTTCACGCATTAATTCGGCAATTGTATATTGCTTGTATTCATCTATATTGCGTTTTAATGCTCGTATCTGATTTTTCAGTTCCTCCAGTTCCGTTTTGTACAACAAATCCAAACGCTGCTGATATGTCAAGTCATGTACCTTCTTTTCCAACGCATGGAAATTGAATGCAGAAGAACCAGACTGCTCACTTCTATAATTAGGATGAAGATAATAGAAGTCTATCCTATTGTTTGAAATCAATATATTAAACAGTTCCTCGTTTTGAGCACATTCAGATATGGTCTTTCTCTGTTTATTGATAACAAAATAGATTACGCTCGGATGAAGTTCGTCCGCTATTTTTTGAGCATAGATCAACCGCAATTCAGCCGCACTAAAAGGTCTATCCGCTGCCTCAATCGTCTCTATTCGTTTCTCTTTTTCAGCAATGTCCTTAATACACTTATCTATGGCAGCATTGATATATGGATCTTTCTTGGAACTGATGATGCTATATAACAATCCCCTCCCAATTGCTAAATCAGAAAAATCCTGAGGGTATAAGTTCTTATATATGATAATGGCCAATAGCCTATCTGCGATAAGATGCAAGGCGTTTGAGTGCTCATCACTTTTTTGAGAGGATGATAACCTATTCCGATAAATCTTATATTCATTGATGATATTGTATAGCAGTCGCAAATCGTCAATAAACAAAGATAACTGATCAATGATTGCTTCATGTATAACAGTCGTATCATTCTTGGCTGCTTTGTCTGAGATCTGCAGTTCTCTACGAAGTATTTCGCCAGAGTTGGAATAGTTAACAACAGGAATAATAGGAATAATAAAATCAAAGAATTTAGTCCTGTCTTTGTTGATAAACATATCATCTTTTATGGCATAGATGAAAACGACTTTTTGTTTTACCTTATCGGAATTGTTGATGATATAATTCATCTCACGTAGTTTGGTGAAGATATCTTGGTTGTCAAAACGGTCCAAGTCTTCAAGTACTACAATTTGATATTTTGTAACCTCAAAAAAGTAGATGATTTCATCGATGTGACTATTGAGAACTGATTTTTGGGTGTTGTTCTCAATTTCCACTTCGGCTGATTTGAAATTTAATCGTTTAACAGAGAGACCGATGATTATGCGTGCCAGTTTGTACAGCACATAAGTTGCCCCAATAAGACATAATGCTAACGCTACTCTGTTAAACCATATCGCAAATCCGGCAGGTAATTGCTTTCCCAATATCCAATCGGTAAGTAAGGTCGGTTTAAACAAGAAGGTTAGTAGCAAACAATAGATAGCTGCAGAAATAGCATAAAAGAATAATTTTCCACGGTGCTGTTTACGTATCTTCTTAAAACGTGAATCGGGGATGTGAGAGTCCTCTTCATGATAAAACAGTTGCTCCAAAATGCTGCTTTCTATGAGCCTGCTCTGCAATTCCGGCGTTTCATCTTGCTTTTGTGCGTTAAAGGTGGCTAAGGATATCGTCAGATGTTTGTATTTAGACCGTTGTCCATGCGGAGACAGGAATGTCCGAATCACACTACTCTTTCCCGAGCCATAAGGACCGGAAATGGCAATATTGTGAATCTTATCCTGATTCAACGCCCATGAAAGTGCTCCCATATAGGACTCGCAATCTTTCGCCTCATCTGTTGGGGTTAGAGGAGAAAAAGTCAAGTCTGCTTTGACCGTATCAGACGTACCCGATTGTTTAGAGAAGGAGCACTTCTTCATGTTTTCAAATATATTTTTAATAAATCGACACATATTCTATTGCTATTTTTTCACTCTGCGCGAAAATCGCGCAAAGTTACACAAAATTTTTGAGATATACAAGTTTTTGAGCGACATTCGTTCGAGAAAGTGAGTTTTGGAGGGAAAATGAGAAATTTTGCATAAATCTGCATAAAAGGAGACAAATATTTATTATTACAGTCGCACAGTTGTGCAAATAACAAGATTTTCCACAAAATATTCAAATATATTTGACTTTTGGCGCAAAATCCTTGTATATTCCAAATATTTCTTATTTTGCAAGCAAAAACGATTATTTTTATCCAAATATTTGCATATTTGAAAATTTTGTTGTAATTTTGCAGCCGGAAACGAATAAAAACGTGCGAAATTAGCATTTTAAATAGCTAAAAATCGTGAAGAACAAGCTTTATAAATCCTATAAATTCGTGAAACAATATGATGAGGCGTAAGATTTATGACGAATTGCTTGACTGGAAAAAGCAAAGGAAAGGTAAGGTCGCAGTAATGATTGATGGAGCCAGACGTATTGGTAAAAGTTACATAGCGGAGGCTTTCGGACGCAATGAATACAAGACTTATATCCTCGTTGACTTTAATGACGCAGATAAACAACTGCTGAAAATATTTGACGACTACCTCACTAATTTGGATATGTTCTTCATGCATTTGTCGTTGTACTATGATGTGCAATTGCATGAACGTGATTCGCTTATCATTTTCGACGAGGTGCAACTCTACCCGCGTGCACGTGCGGCTATCAAATATCTTGTTGCAGACGGACGATATGATTATATTGAGACAGGTTCGTTAGTCAGCATCAACCGCAATGTAAAAGATATTGTCATTCCTTCAGAGGAACACCGTATCGCTATGTACCCGATGGACTTTGAGGAGTTCTTATGGGCAATGGGGAATGAGATGCTTATGCCGTTTATCCGTGATTGCTACACCAAGAAGACTCCGCTGGGACCTATTCATCGAAAAGTGATGGATTTGTTCCGGCAGTATATGATAGTTGGCGGAATGCCACAGGCTGTACTCACTTTCCGCGACACGAAGAACTTTATTGAAACAGACTTGGTCAAGCGCGATATTCTGGCTCTGTATAGAGCAGACATAGAAAAATATGCAGTAGGGTACGAGAGCAAAGTGAAAGGTATCTTTGATCAGATTCCCTCAGAACTGCAACGTCATGAGAAG
The DNA here is from genome assembly GCA_045113275.1 of Paludibacteraceae bacterium. GTDB lineage: Bacteria > Bacteroidota > Bacteroidia > Bacteroidales > Paludibacteraceae > UBA1181. Next base: position 2,150 of record JBGUIU010000089.1, on the reverse strand, counting down.
AGATTCCACTTAGCAGACATTTCCGGCACAGCCCGATATCGCGACTATGAGAGTTCGTTCTTCTGGTTAGCAGACGCACAGATTGTCAACATCTGCTATGCTGCCACCGAGCCTACTGTCGGACTGAGAATGCGTCTGGACAGTTCTGCTCTTAAATGCTATATGGCGGATACAGGTTTGCTTATTTCACATGCCTTTGACGAAAATACCATCGCTTCCGAGAAATTGTATCAGAAACTGCTATTGGATAAATTGGAAATCAACAAGGGGATGTTTGTTGAAAATATCGTTGCACAAATGCTACGCGCAAGCGGACACAAACTATATTTTTATTCCTCATATTCTCAAACAGATGCTTCGGAACGCATGGAAGTGGACTTTTTAACACAGAAGCCTAATCTGACCAATCGTCATAATATCTGCCCCATAGAAGTCAAATCCACAACCAAGTACACAATTTCTTCATTAGAGAAATTCCGAAAGAAATACGCTGAACAAGTGGCAACTCCTGTTGTGCTGCACTCCGGCGATGTAAAAGAAGAGAATGGTATCACTTATCTGCCGTTGTACATGACACCATTGTTGTAAGAATAAATCAATAAAGAGATATACATAATCGCCCGTGTATGCGGGCGATTGGTATGTAAATCAATATTAATAACTAAAACCAAATTATCATGGAACAAAAAAACAAGAGGTCATTCGATTGATTATTTTGACCTGAATGTGCATGTGGATGGAACTGAGATTCAGCCATTCAGCACGAACGAAACAGAGAGTAACCAAGAACATGTTTTCTGTCGCATCACATCCGAAGCACACACAACCGGCAAGGCGCAAGCCGTGGAAGATGAACTGCGCAGCGCATGCATCCAAGCACCCACACTCATGGCGGCTATCCGAACCAATGAAGCGCTTGGATATCTCGACACAAAGAACCTTAACTCTACCCTACTTTTCAACCTACTCAACGAACATTTTCATCTGCCGTTTCTGCTGAGAACATTTCAGCGGCAACGAAGTAAGTAGTGCGGCATAACGTACGTTTTTGTACATGTATTTGTGTACATAAAATACATTTTTTATACACATCAGTACGCTTGAGTACGTAACGGAGTCCAATTTTTGCGGGCTCCGTTTTTTTCGTGTACTTTTGTCGTCGGATTTCGAAAACCACAGCAATTTAACGGCTGGCGCCAGCCATTTTAGTAACCATTAAAACAGTATTAAAATGGCAACAAAAGAATTTTATGGGTTTCCCCGTGAGGGATTTAGCCCCGAGACGAGAGAATTAAGTAACGGTACAATCGTCGCACACGCGGCACAGACGCCGTTCTGGTTGACGCAAAGCGGGTTGGTGTTCGCACTGGCCAAGGACGGAGCATGGAAACGCCGTACGGTGTCAGGTTTGAAGGGTCATCCGGCTTACGGCAGACGGCAAGCGAACGGTTGTCATTCCGGCGAGAGGTATCCGCACTTAGGACATGCCGGTAAGAACTATGCCGCGCACAAACTGATGGCGTTGGCATGGTTAGGCCCTATTCCGGCAGGTTGGGAAGTGGATCATATCAACGGGAATATCCTTGATTGGACACTGCAAAACATTCAGATCGTGAGCGTGGCAGAGAACCATAAACGGGCGGTGATACTGCGGGCACGACGGATGGTGGCGCGGCAAGACCATGACCCTAGCAAAGACCCGAAGAATATGAAGCCGGAGGAACTGCTTGCATTATTCAATGCGTATAATGTCGCAGGGGATTGCTACGAGGGAGAATAACAACAATGCCGGATACAATCCGGCAACAAGAAACAAAGTCATTAACAATGCGGCATCAGATGCCGCGACAAAAAACAAAGAAAGATTATGAAAGCAAATAATCTGAAAGAGTTGCGTGAGTTACGCACCCAAGAAAAAGCCCTCAAGGCTCGTATCGACGAAATATCCACCGAGGCAACCAACGAAGCCGTTGCCATCCTTGCCGCCAAAGGCCTTGAGAAAGGCGAGTTCACCATCCCTGGAGTAGGAACCTTCCAACTCCAGCGCACCGAAGTCTTTGACTTTGCCGACTACAACAAGTACAAGCAAGAACAAGCCGTCAAATGGCGTGAGAATGCCAAAGAAAAGGTCAAAGAGCAGAACCTCGTCA
>JBGUIU010000088.1:0-6582 GCA_045113275.1 Paludibacteraceae bacterium | reverse complement strand
ACGGAATACAGAATTGAATAATGACATCTTTATATCTCTTTTTCTGTCTTTCAGTTACCGCACCTGATTTTAGAGTGCGGTTTTTTTCGAGCTGTTTCACATTAGCTGGTGCAACCTGTGAATAGGTTCTTATTGATTATTGTCTAATACCTTGTATAATGGTAGGTATTATCGTTGTTTTTTTTCATGAGTTGCCTACCATGTCCAGAGTAAGTTTGCCAATTAAGGTTAGTGATGAAGAGCTTAAAGAGCTAAAAAGACTGGCCAACGGGAAAAATCCAGTCATGTCCCTGAGAGCCAAAATCATCCTGAATGGTCTTGATGGCACTATGAACAAGGATGTGGCTGCTCAGCTTGGCATTGAGAAGAGGAGCGTTTCCCATTGGAAGGAAAGCTTCCGCAAATATCGGATTGAGGGGCTTAGGAAGACCTATGGCGGCGGGGTCAAAAAATCTGATGATGAGATAGCTGAAGCTGTTGCAAAGGTTAAAAACGCTGTTTCCGCTGATGATAAGTGGACAATAGAATCTCTGGCTGCCTCCCTCGGGATGAGCGGCTATCTGGTAAAGAAGGCTTTGAATCAGCTCGGCATATCTCACCGCCGGATCCATGTCTGGCGCCGTGAAACGGAAGATCCTCTTATTGTGAAATCACTGGAAGTAACAGGAGTTTATCTCTCTTCCGCCGTCAGAGCGATAGTTGTTACCAGTTCTCCGAATCCCCTGGGAACAAGAAAAGGAGAACTATGCACGCGCAACCGGAGGCTTTATCAGGAACTTGAAAAAAGCGCAAACGCGCTGACGTTTCCTGATATTCTGGTTGCGGCGGCCGCTCACAGCAACGACATGAAAACCGGAAAGACTGTAAGTCTGGCCGAATTCTTAACAGAGATACACCGGGAACTTCCTGAATTCTCAGAGAGTCATGTCTTTCTCTTCGGGGATAAACCGCCTCTGATCAGGATCAACCGTCCGGTGGTATACCACTATCATGAATTCAGCGATTCAAAAGAATGGCTGGGCCAGTTCAGAGCCTGGGTAACCGGAACATACGCAACTGAAGATTTCGATCAGATAGACAAACTGACGGCGGCTATAGGTGTTTACCTGGATTCTGTAAAGGAGACAACAGAGCCTTTCTTCTGGAGGAAGTTTTGCGGGCAGCGGACAGATGCTGCCACCCGGAATAACAGCGCGCCTCCGGAGGTGACTGAATCGGTGGAAAAACTGATGAAATCCATGAATGAGGACAGCAGTCAGATGAAAGTCGGCGCTGTTCTGGTCTTGCAGGATGGCGATGACACTTATGTCTCAGCCCTGAAGTCAGAGACTCCGTTCCCTGCTTCTGATGATTTTGATTTCAGTTCCCCGGAGACTATTGGTCGAAGTCTGGGGCGGCTGGAAAAACCGGTATACAGCTTTACTCACAGCATGGATAAGAAGCTTTTGGAAATGCTCTGCGAGACCGTTAAAAAAAACACCCCATAGCCGGAGTCAAAGTCCGTGTGACACTCGAATGCGTTCATGCAAGACTGGAAACTCAGGTGCCGCTTGCCTGTCTTGGAAAGCTCAAAACCGGCGCAGTCCCCAGAATCCTCAGTTCCGAATATTGTTATCGAATTGCCAAATATGCGGTTGCCGCTCCTTTCCGCAAAGCCTGCGATCTGTTCAACATGTCGTGCGAGCGGGCCGGAACCGATCATGAAATCACATACAGCACATTCATCAGGGATGTGTTCAAAATCGGAAATGACCTAATCTCGTACAAAAAGCAGAAGACACGGGAAATCCTGAAACAGCATGGATATGATCCTGATACGGGATTGTTACCGCAGGGCGAACTTCCTGAGTTTATGAGAAACAAAGATGCCGCGTCGGTTATAGTTGATCCCTGTAAAATTTGCAGCGCTCAGCATCTCCCTTCCCTCATGGCGGAAGGCTGGTCAGTACCTGATCTGGAAGAATTCAGAATTGCCCAAAAGCGCCGGAAATCAAGGAAACTCGCCTCTCCAGATAACATGAACAGGATAATAAGCGACTATGTAATATGGTTCAACTCCTGCCAGAAATACAGAGAATACGGTTTGCTTCATCCTGTCTCTCTGGAAATCAACCCGGATGAAGTGGTATATATCTCTGTAGATGCCGTTCTTGTTACCGAACAAAGCGAACAGCATATTCGCGGCGGCAAAAAAGAAAGCAGGCAGGAAAGGACGTTTATCATCCACTGGAACATTCAGATTGAGTCAGGGCTCTTCAGGTACAGAATAACGGATCTTTCAAGAGATGCGGTGTACAGGCAGCTAATAGCCGTACTCCTCGCAAACAGGCTGACATCCAAATTTATGGTATTCTTTACGGACGGTGAAAAATGCATCTTTGAAGATATCAGGAAATACTTCAGCCACTCAAAATACGTTATCTACCTTGACTGGTATCATGCCCAGAACAAAGTCATCAATCTGACTTCAACCGCGATCAAGTCGGTAAGGGTGGATGATCCCCGAGGCGAAGCTGAGTACTATGCCAGGGGCAGCAAAAAAGGACAGATAAGGAAAAGGGACAAAACATCACTGTCGAAATTGTACGCCAGAGCAATATGCAGGATTCTGTGGAGCGGCAATGTTGATGAGGCCATTGATTACATTGGCCACATACCTCCTGAAGATATTAAAGCCCCCGGCTGGCTTGACAAACTTAAAGACTACATCAAAGGAAAATCGTCGTACATAACGTGCTACTCGCTGAGGAGGCGCGCCGGGCTGCGGAACTCATCCAACGGAGTTGAAAACGAAAACATGATTCTCATTGCCAACCGCCAAAAACACAAAACCATGAGCTGGCAGAGAAATGTAAGTCCATCGCTTGCTGCGCTTTCTGCGGTATTTGCTAATGACGAAACAGACTGTTGGTTCAACCGCGGTGAATTGCCTTTCAGTGCATGTGCACCAACGGATACAGATGATTCGGAATCGGTAGAAATGGATGAGCCACCATTCTCTGAAGAGCCGATTATTGATGCACTGACAACGGCAATTCAGGGCAGTCAAAAAGCTGCTGCATAAATACATGTTAATTAGTTGCAACAGCTAATATGAAACAGCTCGAAATTTTTTGAGTGGACGATTTTGCCATTCTTTCGCCGTATCTATGATGCGATCTGTTATGTTGGATATGGTATCGTGTGATATTTCAAAACCATAGATCTCCTCAATGGTTTCCGCTATATCTCGCTGACTCATTCCTTTTGCATACATGGTAAGAACCTTGTCTTCTATTCCACTGACATCCTTGGAACGCTTAGGAATAATCCTTGGTTCAAATGAACCGTCTCTATCGCGGGGAGCCTCAATTTCAACTTCGCCCATAGAAGTATTTAGCTTCTTGTGTGTGTAACCGTTTCTGCGATTATCAGTTTTCTTAACGCCATGATCATTGGATGTATAACCAAGATGTGAGTCCATTTCTCCTTGAAGCATAGCCTCGAACATCGGTCCGAATATATCCTTAAGGGCATCCTGCATTTCTGCTACGGTTTTTGGCTGATAATTTTCTAAAATTGATTTGGCAATAGCCATGCCAAACTCATTGCGTTTCTTTCTAGGAGCCATAAGTGCGTCACTCATAAATTTAATAATCCTTACTTAAATGTATCGCACTTCCTCAAAATAATAAAGTGCGTAAGTTGTGGTGAACTATAACTTACACACTTAATATTATCCCCTCAAATTTTCAACCATCAGCGGCAGCACGAGCCTTTTCCAGCGTCACCAGGCTTAGAAAAGAATTACCTTAAGCAAGATTTTTAATACTCCATATGACTTTAACCACCGCGAACACAACGTCAGCAGCAGACATTTTATCACTGCACCTAATTTTTAATCCGTAAAAACTACGCTTACTTCCTGATAAAACGTTCTTCTGATTTTGGCGTCTCTTGTTACTTGGTTTATCAAAGATTTTTGCCATTGCGGCTTCTCCTGTTCGGAAAAACCGAAGCGGAGAAAACCGTTATGGCTGAATTGTCTCGTGTACATATAAGGTCACCTCGCGGGATAGTCCCCGTTTCGGAAGTGACCAGTGGTGCATGACACCGGACTGTTAATGAAAATTCGCCTGTTTCAGCCATGCACTCATCAATTTGCAACTTGATGAGCTTACGCAGGCGAGTGCTAAACTGCTAATCCTTCAATAAATAGCCATGGGGATTAGTAAAATCTGACGTTTTGGAGGAGTTGCTCCACCCATTAGGTCAAGATTCAAACAAAAAAAAGCAGGCATCGATAAGGGTGTCTGCTTGGATAACGCATTTTTGAAAACGAGATCTACTTAACAATTAATGCGAGCGGCTGATTGTACACGTATATTGAAAGTCCGTGTGAAAATAAAACGACCTTTGGGGCTAAGTGACGATTAATTGATAATTGTTAGAATAATTATTGTACTAATAGCGAAATATGTATAAATTTTGACATGGTGAGAGATTCTCATTTAGTACGCAAAGATGATTGATCCGTGCTCACTTTCGCGGTGTGACAAGAAATAGTTGTGAATATGATTGCAGATTGTCCCAAAAATATTGAGTTTTGTCCCAAAAATGATATAATCTATAAAAAATGGGAGGGTGCTATGAAAAAAGGGGATATTCTGGACTTGATAAAATATCACTTCCAAAATAAAGAAAAAGAATTTAGGGATAAAACTATTACGGTTGCTCGTGAGTTTGATAAAACTGGAGATTCTCAACTAGCTCAGTACATTATGGGACTTCTTTCTCAAGCAAATACCTTTTTTCCTCAATCTGAAGATGTTGGGTCATCCCTTGTGCCAGTAAAATTAGATACTGACCCATTGCCGTTACCTGAACTTATAATGAACGATTTGAAAGGTATTATCAACGCAGTAAATCATGGTATTGGTGTTAGTAAATTTTTGTTCGTTGGCTCGCCAGGAACAGGAAAAACAGAAAGTTCAAAACATATAGCAAGATTGTTAGGTCGACAATTACTTCAGGTCGATTTCAGTAATCTTGTGGATAGTAAACTAGGACAAACGGCTAAAAATTTAACAAGTTTATTTAATGAAATTAATGGATTACCATTTCCAAACAACTATATTATTTTATTCGATGAAATTGATACGATAGCGTTGGATCGAATTAATCAGAATGATGTACGAGAAATGGGGAGAGTTACTTCAACTTTCCTCAAGTTACTTGATTCTGTATCTTCTGAAATAGTAATTATTGCCACGACGAACTTGTTTTCAGATTTGGAAAAGGCTTTAGTTCGGAGATTTGACGCAACAATAGATTTTGACAGGTATACTGTGGCCGACAAAATTGAAGTAGCAGAGGTTATTCTAAACAATTACGTACGTCAGTTTAAAAATGTTGCGCGTGATCTTCGCTTATTTAAAAAAATATTAAAAAATGCCAAAAATGTACCCAATCCCGGAGATTTAAAAAATATTATTAGAACATCATTAGCTTTCAGTGATGAAAAAGATCCGTATGATTATTTGAAACGTTTTTTTTATGCTATGTTTAATGGAAAACCTCCAAAATTACAAGAATTACATACTTTAGGATTTACTGTAAGAGAAATAGAAATATTAACCGGAATATCAAAAAGTAGTGTGTCACGAGAGTTGAATGGAGGTGAACATGAATAATGTTTTGACTTTACGCGGAAACCGCTTTGAGCATCGTTCACGTCCTTCTGGTGGTGGAGCAATTCAACTTCCGGGAAGAAGTTGTGTGAGACTAGACCATTTAAATGATTTGCATAATTTTCTTATAGAAGTTAGAAAATTTTGGGAAAATAATGACGTAATTGATGGTGTTTTGGTTAGTGTTTATTACAATAGAATTGTTTCTAAATCAAACAGAATTAACGGGTATTTAAATTCTATTAAAAATGAAAATCCGATTGATACGGTTGTAGGTGCACGATTTAATTCTGATAAAAATAAACATATAATTACTCATTTTATTTCTAGAGATAATTTAGATAAAACTATTGAAACATCGAAACAAGTTATTTCTATGTTTGGTGCGTTTTTCTCTAAAAGTGGAATTTCTACATCAGAATTTAACAAAGGTACAGTTTTCGATACATTACCTTATTCCGAATATTCTTTGAAGAAAACAATTTTTAAACAGTATTTACGTGATTCTTGTTTTGTTGAAAAATTTGGGGTTGAAACGATACGTGAAAAATCTTCTAATAAATCCGTAATTACCTTCTACGATGTTAAAGTGGATGCTACGGATATTTTGCAAAAGTTGGGTATTACTGTTCCACATTCTAGCATATTGGATAAAATGACAGTTTTGCTTGACGAGAAATATGTTGAGGTTATCTTAAATAAGATTCCATATCTTGTATCCATGGCTGTTGAAGATTTTTCTATGCTATCCCCGGATGATTTTAAATATTTGAATAGATTACCTACAAATAAAATTCCATCTCCAACAAATGAGCCAACAATAGGAGTTATAGATACTTTATTTGATTCGAGTGTGTATTTTAGTGAGTGGGTTGAATATCACGATCTCATATCTGATGACATACCTAAAGTT
>JBGUIU010000087.1:0-1715 GCA_045113275.1 Paludibacteraceae bacterium | reverse complement strand
AACCTTGAGTGTAAGCCCGATCTTATGGCTTTTTTTGATTATCTTCATAGGATACTAACCCTCCTGATTTATACTTATTATAGGCGTTTGCGAAACGCCACAAGCCGCATAAATACGGCATTTTTTCTTACAAAATAATAGATAACTCCTCACCATATATGGTATAATGGAATTGTCCAAAAACCTTCTACCAACAAGAAAGGAGTTATCTGATACTATGATACCATATAAACAGCTCTCTTTGGAAGATATTTTTTCAGATTGCAAGGAAAAATTTGAAAATGATAAGCCTAAATTCCTCTCCTTGCTCGAATCCCATATCGATATTGATGAGATTATCCCGATTTCTTTCAGAAATCATTTTTATGCATCGACGGGGCGAACCCGTAAATACCCCTTGCAGGCATTACTGTGGGCTCTTATTATCCAGAGGATTTTTTCAATCCCGACAGATACACTGTTGTTAACTTTTCTCTCCTACTCAAAGCCGCTTCGTGATTTCTGTGGCTTTACCAAGGTCCCCGATGCCTCAAAAATCACCCGTTTCAAGCAGGATTTTGTTGCTGACCTACAGCTTGTGTTCGATAAACTTGTTGATTATACTGAACCCATATGCCAGGCTATAGACTCCGCAAAAGCCGACATGACTATCTTTGATTCGTCAGGCATCGAAGCTTTTGTTACAGAAAACAATCCTAAGTATGCCAACCGTATAATCAAGCAACTCAAAGCTTACGCTAAAGTTAAAGGTTTTGATAAATCCTATGATCCTTATAAGGCCGCTTATAAATCAATGCCTTCCCACGCTTCTGCAAATCAGGAAATAAAGCAGCTATATATCAACGGACATTTCTGTTATGTATATAAGTTCGGCATAGTGACCAATGGTCTGGGCATTGTGCGTCATATCTCTCTGTATAACAAAGAGTACATGAAGTTACATCCCGAAATCGTTATTGAAAAGAAATCCGATTCCCCTGACGAGGATAAATGCGTACATGATTCAAAGCTTCTGATCCCTACGCTTAAGGATTTCTTTTCCAGGCATCCGCTCATCAATCCGAAAACATTCCTCGGTGATGCTGCTTTTGATACCGTTGATCTGTATAAACAATTGCTTACTGGTGATACTTTTGGAACCGACAGGCATTTTTTAAAAACATATATTCCTCTCAATTCCAGGTCTGGCCTTGAAAATCCTGATTATACCATTAACGATGATGGCATACCTTGCTGCCCAAATGATCCAACATTACCCATGAAATACGAAGGCACTTCTAAACTACGCAACGATGTGAAAAGGTATAAATTTGTATGTCCCAAAATCAAATGGCAAAAGGATGATAAAACAGGCAGAAATTACCGCAAATGTACCTGTGAAAATCCCTGCACTTCTTCTAGCTCCGGACGTATGGTGTATACTTATCCTGAAAAAGATCTGCGTGCCTATCCCGGTACATTACGTGGTACGGATGACTGGGATAAAACTTATAAAATCAGAACATCTGTCGAAAGAGACATAAACCACATAAAAGACAATTACTGTCTTGCAGGCCGGCGAACACAAAACGAAAAAACATTGCATGCTGACCTTATCCTTGCCGGTATTACTCAGCTGATCACAGTTATACTTGCTGATAAAATCCACCAGCATAAATACATTCGAAGCTTGAAACCTTTAGTTGCATAATCAAAATCATATTTATAAACAATAG
>JBGUIU010000086.1:0-16188 GCA_045113275.1 Paludibacteraceae bacterium | reverse complement strand
CCGGTACGAAGCGGTTGACCAGTCTCATGCAAAAAATAGGCTTTTAGTAAGGTGTAGGTGTTGGCCCAGATCGTAGCTCTGATTTTAGCCTCAATCAGTTTATCCTCTTTTTTCTGAACTAGTTCAAGATAGCAATGTCCACGATTGACATCCTCATGAAAATCGCTAATATCGGCAGATACCCAATAAGCTTGATCAAACGATTGGTTGACAACCGCTTTTATTTTAAGTAAGAGCTCTTTTAGCGTGATGGCAGTGGCTTGCATAGAGAAAATTATCATTTTGTTTCTTTGCAAAGGTAAACTTTATTGGTGATAAATTTAGTTAGTAAGTTTAATTGTTTTATTTTTGTCATGGTGTAAAATAAATTTGTAGAACATCTAATTAATAATTTAGAATATGAAAAGATACTTTATAGGATTATTCCTTTTGGTGTATGCCATAGGAATGAACGCACAGGATTATAAGTTCAAAGCTGGAAAGGATGGAAATTGTGAGATAGTCGATACGATTTCCATAAACGTTTCAGAGAGTGATTGTTATCGAATTATCAAAGAATGGCTTTATACCATTAGTTGTGTGAGTCTTTCTTTTTCTAACGAAGTGAAAGATAAGTCATTGTCGTTTAATAATATCTTTTATACAGAAAAGAGATATAATTCATTCTCAGGAACCTATACAAATAATCTTGAGATTAATTGTGACATGAAGATTGAGAATGGTAAGCTGATATATCGCTTGTATGATATGTCTTTGATAAAAGCTTATTCAGGATATGGTGCCGACACTCATAAATTGCCTGTCGCAGAACGTATTTTTAAAATCGATCGTGCGAAGAATGAGATTCTTCGTTTAAATACTGATAAATCCTTATCCAAGGCTGAACGTCGAGATGCTTTGGAGGAGCAAGAAGAGATCTTGAAGGATGTGGAGGTCTTAGCGAAATGTTATGATGTCCTAATGGTTAGAATTGATAACCTGAAAAAGATGGTTCAATGGGTTAATTCAGAGGAATCGGAAACAGAGGACGTTCCAGAGTTTTAATGTTCAAATACAGGGTTTCATCTTAGGGTGAAACCCTATTTTCTATTATATAAACAGAATAATATTCATTCGATAATGAAAAAAAGAGTAGCAATTGTAGCGGGAGGCGACCAATCTGAGTTAGCTGTTTCCTTACGTAGTGCCGCAGGGCTTTATACGTTTATTGATAAGGATAGATATGATTTATCTATCGTCACGATTGTAGGAACAGATTGGCAAGTGGAAGAGGATGGTGTAAAGTATTCTATTGATAAGAATGATTTTACCTTCACCAATTCTAAGGGAGAAAAGAAAGGGTTTGATTTTGCCTATATCACTATCCACGGTGTTCCAGGAGAGGATGGTAAGTTACAAGGCTATTTTGATTTACTTCGTATTCCATACTCTTGTTGTGGTGTCTTGGCGGCTGCTTTGACATTCAATAAATTCTTCTGTAATCGTTATTTGCACGCTTTTGGTGTTCCTATTGCGAAGTCAGTTCTTCTTGATAAAGGAGATAAGGTGGACGGACAAGCTATTGTGAATGAGTTGGGCTTACCTATCTTTGTGAAGCCTAATGGTGGAGGTAGTAGCTATGGAACATCGAAGGTAAAAGATATTTCTCAGATTCAGAAAGCAGTAGATGCGGCTTTGGTCGAAAGTAATCAGGTGATTATAGAGTCTTTCATGAAGGGAACTGAAATCACATGCGGAGTATATAAGACAAAGGATAAGAGTGTAGTGTTCCCGATTACTGAGGTGGTAAGTAAGAATGAGTTTTTCGATACGGATGCTAAATACAATGGCTCTGTAGAGGAGATAACACCTGCTCGTTTATCAGAGAAGCTTACGAAAGAAGTACAGGCACTCACCTCTAAGATATATGATATCTTGGGCGCTAAAGGTATTATTCGTGTGGATTATATTATCACAGAGGGCGATCAAATCAACTTGTTAGAGGTTAATACCACTCCTGGTATGACGGCCACTAGCTTCATTCCTCAGCAAGTACGTGCCGCAGGATTAGATATCAAGGATGTGATGACGGATATTATTGAGAACGAATTGTCGAAATAATAACAACGGCTTATTCTTCTCAGCATCTTAAAAAGACATTAGAACCGCTTGTTTCTCATAGTGGTGTTGTTATAATATAAAACTACCGAAATCGATTCTCGGTTTCGGTAGTTCTTTTTTTTATTAGATAGAATCCAAATGTACATCGCGGAATCCTAAGAAGTAGAGTATTCCGTCCAGTCCGATTGTGGAAATGGATTGTTGTGCGTTGGCTTTTACCTTTGGTTTAGCATGAAAAGCGATACCTAATCCTGCTAAGTTGAGCATTGGTAAATCATTAGCACCATCTCCCACAGCGATCACTTGTTCTAATTCAATCTTTTCTACTTGCGCGATAAGGTTCAGTAATTCAGCTTTCCGTTTACCGTCGATGATGTCACCTAGATATCGTCCGGTTAGTTTGCCATTCTCTATCTCTAGTTGATTGGCATATACGTAATCAACTCCGAAGCGTTTCTGTAGATACTTACCGAAATAGGTGAATCCTCCTGACAAAATAGCGATCTTAAATCCACATTTCTTTAAGACGGACATCAGGCGGTCTGCTCCATCCATGATAGGAAGATTCTCGGCAATGTCTCTCATCACCGATTCATCCAATCCTTTTAATAGAGCAACTCTTCGGCGGAAGCTTTCTGAGAAGTCAATCTCTCCGCGCATAGCCAATTCTGTGATCTTTCGTACCTCTTCTCCAACACCGGCACGATCGGCTAATTCATCAATTACCTCTGTTTTGATAAGGGTTGAATCCATATCAAAGCAGATCAATCGTCTATTTCTTCTGTATAGGTCATCTTTTTGGAAGGAGATATCCACATTTTCTTGGGAAGAGATCTCCATGAATTTGGAAGATAAAACGCTTTTGTCTGATAATTCTCCACGGACAGAGAACTCAATGCAGGAACGTTCATGCTCAAAGTCATTACTTAATGTAGGACGACCAGTCAATCGTTTTATAGAATCAATATTCATGGATTGTTCTGCTACGGCTTTGGTGACTAGAGCCATTTGTTTAGCCGTAATCACATGTCCTAACATAGTTACAACATATCGGCCTTTCCCTTGACGATCCACCCAACCATCGTAGTCCTCAAATGAGACAGGCGTGAATCTTACCTGCACGCCTAGCTCATAACATTTGAACAGGATGTCTTTTAATATGTATCCTGACTGATCGCTATCATCAATCTTAACCATGAATCCCAATGAGAGGTTATGGTGGATATCGGCTTGTCCGACATCCAAGATTGTAGCGTTGTATTTACCTAATATTTCTGTGATGGAGGCCGTCACCCACGGCTTATCTTCTCCATTTATATTAATCAAAATGACTTCGCTTGACATATATTCATTTAGTTTCAGAATCTGTGTGCAAAGATAGCCTTTTCATCTGTCATTCGAAAGAATTACACTGACTTATCTAGTATGTACAGAGAGGTTTTAGTTTAAATTTAATATTGTATATTCTGAATTTGTTCCAATTCTGAATTTTCCTCCCCAAATACCAAGTCCGGAGCTGACGTAGTAGTGAGTGTCACCTCGTTGCCATGGACCATGTCCGGCCTCATACATGGCATCGATGATGTAGTTGATAGGCCATACTTGTCCATCGTGTGTATGTCCGCTGAACTGGAAATCAATATGGTTTTCTTCCGCTTCTTCTAGATGAAACGGCTGATGATCTAAGACTATCGTATAAAGAGAGTCGTTGGTGATGCCTTGTTTTAATTCAGAGATACTTTTCCTTTCTCTGTTGGTACGGTCATCTCTACCGATCAATGCTAATCCGTAATCAGAAAGAATAGTGAATTGATCTTTGAGTAGGTGTATGCCGGCATCGTGATAGAATGCTTCTGTTGATTGAATGTTATCAAGGTATTCATGATTGCCAAGACATGCATATACAGGAGCGTTCAGACGATGAAACTCTTCTGCCGTGTGTTCATAATCCAGTGGGACGGTATTGAAATCAATGATATCTCCAGCAATCAGTATTAAGTCTGGGCTTTCTTGGTTGATGAGGTCCACCCATTGAGCAAAGTCTTTCCGTTGATTATGATAACCGAGGTGGAGATCACTAAGCAGAACTATTTTTAAAGGTCTGGCTATCTTTTTTGTGGTGGTTAGATGTAAAACTTCCCGGCATTTATTGTGGTAATGAAGGTTGCCGGAGATAAAGGTAATTAACATCACCCCTGTGATGAATAGTGTTCCGACCCAGCTGTTGAGAAGATAGTGAGAAGGTAATAAATGAATCGCTCTTGCAATATCAAGTATTCCAAATAGTATCAATAAGTAAAGTAGAATAAAGGGGGTGGAAGTTCCTACCTCATAGAGTATCGTTGTGACCTCAAAGGAGATAAATTGTTTTTGTCTTAAGGCAAAAGCAAAGAATAGAAAGAAGGAAATGAAACCTGTATTATAAAGGACAGTTATTACAGTTTTCCATAAAGAAGGCAACGGAATGATTTGCCATATACGTAGGCTCGTATATATCTGTGCGAATAGGATGATGATAGGAAACAAAAACTTCATAAGAGAAAAGAGTAAGAAAAATCCTGTAGGCAGAAACAATGTTTCTCTACAGGATTTTTAGATATGCATACTACTTATTTTGCGATTTTAGCCCAACTGTCTTTTAATGCGACAGTACGATTGAATATTAGCTTGTCTGGAGTTGAATCTGGATCAACATTGAAGTAACCAATTCTTTGGAATTGGAAGTTCTGTAATGATTGAGCATTCTTCAACCATGGTTCAACATAAGCTTTAGAGACGACAAGTGAATTAGGATTTAATAATTCACGGAAGTCTTTATCCTTCTCATCGCCTGGATTCTCTACGTTGAACAATCTGTCATATAAGCGTACTTCGGCAGGTAATGCATGTTGTACAGATACCCAATGAATAGTTCCTTTTACCTTACGGTCGCTACCTGGCAATCCGCTTCGTGTTTCAGGGTCGTATTCAGCATAGACTTCAGTTACTTTGCCGTTTTCATCCTTTTTACAGCCCGTACATTTGATGATGTAAGCGCTTTTCAAGCGAACCTCGTTGCCTGGCGTTAGACGGAAATACTTTTTAGGAGCATCCTCCATAAAGTCATCACTTTCTATGTATAGTTCGCGAGAGAATGGTATTTCACGTTTACCCATGCTTTCATCCTCAGGATTGTTGATGGACTCCATCATTTCCACTTTTCCTTCAGGATAATTTGTAAGGATTAGTTTGATTGGGTTGATTACTGCGCTGACACGCATAGCTGTTGTATTCAACTCCTCACGAATAGTCGCTTCTAGTAATGATACGTCTATTACACCATCATATTTAGTATATCCAATACGTTTGATGAAATTGCGAATGGATGACGGAGTATAACCACGTCTTCTGAGTCCGCAAATAGTTGGCATACGAGGGTCATCCCAGCCACGTACTAATCCTTCTTGAACAAGTTGCAACATCTTACGTTTGCTCATCACTGTATAAGTAATGTTCAGACGGTTGAACTCACGTTGTTTAGGACGATAGTCACTATCAGCGAACTGACTGATAAACCAATCGTAGAGAGGACGATGGACCTCAAATTCTAGTGTACAAAGAGAGTGAGTTACTCCTTCGAAGTAGTCTGATTGTCCGTGTGCAAAATCGTACATTGGATAGACCTTCCACTTCGTACCTGTACGGTGATGTGGATGTGTAGTGATGATACGATAGATGATTGGATCACGGAAGTGCATGTTCGGATTCGCCATGTCTATCTTGGCACGGAGCACCATCTTACCATCTTCGATTTTTCCTTCAGACATCTCCATGAATAGACGGAGATTCTCTTCTATCGGTCTGTTGCGATAAGGACTTTCAATACCTGGAGTAGTGGGAGTTCCTTTTTGTTTGGCAATTTCTTCTGCAGTCTGTTCATCAACATAGGCTTTTCCCTCTTTGATGAAACGAACGGCTAAGTCCCAAAGCTGCTGGAAATAATCAGAGGCATAATATACGTTTGCCCACTGGAAGCCTAACCATTGTATATCTTCTTTGATGGAATCGACATATTCAACATCTTCTTTTACAGGATTGGTATCGTCAAAACGAAGATTGCAGATACCATTGTATTTCTGTGCAATTCCAAAATCCATACAAATGGCTTTGGCATGGCCTATATGTAGGTAGCCATTAGGTTCAGGAGGAAATCGTGTCTGAATTCTTCCTCCGTTACGACCTTCTTTTAAATCTTCCTCTACAATTTCTTCAATGAAGTTTAAACTCTTTTTTTCTTCATTATCCTGAATATTTTCAGTCATAGAACTCTCTTTTTAAATGTGGGTTCTATAAATTCATTTCGTGGTTTCTTGAATTCATTTCGATTTTCTTTTGTAGAGATGTAATGCATTGCATCTCTACGGTGCCATACTAACAAACAGTATGATATCGAAAGGAATTCAAAAGCGCTGAAACGTTTATAAATCCACAATTCATACTAATTTTTTGTTTATACGGTGAATTTATGGAACTCACCTATATTTTAAATGCAAATTTAAGTGTTTCATTCGAATTATCTATGATAAACACTTTCTTTTTCTGTGTAAGTAAGGATGTTGTGGTTTTTTTACAGGGTTGTTATCCTTAAATTTGCAAACAAAAGGTAGATTTAATCACGAAGGAATAGAAATATAACAGTCATATTGAATAGTGTCAATGTAAATATTTCAATTATATACATCTGAAGTTTCTCCAAATCCTATCAAGCCTTACGGAGCCCGTGCCTAAATAGTTTGATTAATATTAGTTACCGTTCAGGCCTGATAGGGGTGTTTATATATAAACAAAGCTATAGCCTTATGAATGACGTGGATAATATCTGGAGTTATATGATTTTATGAATAATCATATAAAGAGAAAGGTCGATTTTGTTTCTAACCAATAAATTTTAACCATAAAATACCTCATTTGTTCGTTCTTTAGTTTTAATTCAAATGTTAAAAATAATTAGGCAGATTTCAAATTGAAATCAATTGTTCTTGTTCTGTGCAATCCCCCAAAAACAGTGCAAATATATAATCAAATTTTAATATAACAAATTATATGTGATAAATATTTTAAAAAATACACGATTATATTGTTGTAATCGAAGTTCTTTTTATCGAATATAGGTTATACTAAATTGTTGCTCTGTGCGTAGTTTCTCCATCGTTCTATGAGTTGGCTGAAGTCTTCAGGTAATTCGGAATCGAAATACATTTCTTCGCCCGTTCGAGGGTGAACAAACCCTAATGTTTTGGCATGCAGGGCTTGTCTTGGACATATCTCCAGACAATTTTTCACGAACTGTTTATATTTGCTTGTCGTGTTACCTCGTAACATTTCGCATCCACCATATCGTTCATCGGCAAATAGGGTATGTCCAATATGTTTCATGTGAACACGAATCTGATGAGTTCGTCCTGTTTCCAATCGACATTCCACTAATGTGGCATAGCCGAATCGTTCTAAGACTCTATAGTGCGTCACAGCATGTTTTGCATTTGGATTTTCTCCTTCAGGGAATACAGTGAATAACATTCGATCCTTAGGGTCTCTCCCTAAATCTCCTGTGATAGTGCCTTCATTTTCTGTGATGTTTCCCCAGACCAATGCGTTGTATAATCGTTTAGTCGTTTTATTAAAAAATTGTTTCCCCAATGAGGTTTTCGCATCTTCGTTTTTGGCGATGATCAGCAGACCGGAAGTGTCTTTATCGATTCGATGAACTAGTCCGAGACGAGGGTCGTTTACATCAAACTTGGGGTCATCTTTTAGATGCCAAGCCAATGCGTTTAACAATGTGCCTTGGAAATTTCCGAATCCAGGATGAACCACCATGCCTGGCTGTTTGTTAACCAGGATGACATCATCATCTTCATATACGATGTTTAGAGGAATCTCTTGTGGGATGATCTCAAACTCAGAAGGTGGGTAAGAAAGCATGATTTGGATGACATCCAAAGGCTTTACTTTATAGTTGGATTTGACAGGAGTGCCGTTGACTAAAATACATTTCGCATCGGCTGCATCTTGAATGCGGTTGCGGGATATGTTTGCCATGCAATTCACTAAATACTTGTCAATGCGTAGTAATGAATGTCCTTTCTCTACGGTAAAGCGAAAATGCTCGTGAAACTGTCCGTCACTGCCTATGGACGATACTTCGGATAGATCTTCTTCCGACTCCTCTATATAATCAACTATTTCTTCTGCCATTATTGAAATATCTCGTCTTTCTCTTCAATAGTAGAATTCTCTTGCGGAGCAGCCGAGAAAGATTCTTCTGGGCCTTCCAACAAGGTTGGGTCTTTTGATAGGTAAATATTAACTATGTCTCCTAAGTTCGCAGGAGTACCTGTGACAGGTTTTTGTTTGTATATAAAGTAATTGTCTTTGTCTTTGTCATCTTTTGGAGGAACATCATAATAGAGTTCACCTATATTTAGGTAGGCAGCATGAAGTTTGCCAATTGCTTGATCCGCATTTAGAGAACGGAGAGATGGCACCACTACACGTTCTTGATTATCTCCTTTTCCAACTAATAGAACTATAGCTGAGCCTTCTGGGATTCTTGTTCCAGGCGCTAATGTTTTATTACCAGATCTTACATCTCTAACTAGATCTTTGTATTCTGATGGAACATATTGTATGCTATCAACTTTCAATCCCACTGAATTGATGATTGCCTCTGCTTGGCGTAGAGAAGTCTCTCTGACATCAGGCAAGGCTACTTTTCTGATTGAATTGGAGTTCGTGATCAGATAAATGGCTCTTCCTTCTTTGACGGAGGAGTTGGCGGCAGGGGTCTGTTCAACGATTACGCCTAGTTTCTTCCCCTTCATGAAAACAGAATCAATCACTTCACATCTCAGATTTTTCTCTTTTAACACCTCTTCAGCTTCAGCTGGTGTGAGATCAGATAGATCTGGTACGGTGATAACTATGTTGTGGTTGGTATAGGAATCTAACCATGAAAAAGTGCCCACGAACAATGCAATGATGATGACAATCATTGCCACAATGCTTATAGTATAGGGATTGATTAATATTTTCTTTAAAGTGGTGTTCATGCTAATAATTTATTTATACGCATTCGTAATCCAAATCTTTATGTTAGATATATGCAAAGGTAAAAGTTTTTTCTTAGCAAAAAAATATATGGAACAAAAAAGGCGTGCTATTTGGCACGCCCCTTATTCTGTTTGAAGAGAATATTACTTCAATGTTCTAACTGTGTATTCGTCAGAAACTGTAAGTTTTTTTCTTCCATGAGCTCTACGAGATGCTAATACTCTGCGTCCATTTGCAGTTTCCATTCTTGAACGAAAACCATGCTTGTTCTTTCTCTTTTTGATTGATGGTTGAAATGTTCTTTTCATTGCCGTGTATTTTTATTATTTTATTTTTTTACTTAGTATTATGAATCTTATACTTAAAATTCGGATTGCAAAGATAAGTAATTAATATTGGAAAATCAAAAAAATCAGCCTTATTTTTTTGAAAAATATTTTTGGAAGACGGGCGTGAGGTCATTGGACTCTTGAGATTAGGTATAGATGAAGCAGTATTATCTTTCTCTTCAACCTTTCGCAAGAACTTCTTCCATTTTTTTGATGATACTTTCTTCCTTGATATTGTGTAAACAAGGGTAATTCTCTTTGTGACAAGGTTTGTTCCCATAAATAGAGCAGGGACGACAAGGCATGTCGAGTTGTATGGCATTATCATCTTCTTGTTGGAATCCGTAGAACCCAGCATAGGGGTGGGTGGCTCCCCAGACAGAAACTACGGGAGTGCCGACCAAAGAGGCTAAATGCATATTGGCGGAGTCCATGGAAAGTACTACATCGCATGATCTCAGTAGGGCTAATTCTTCTTGTAAAGAGAATTTGCCGGCGACAGAAGTAGTCTGATTATAGGTTGCGCTCCAAGTTTCTAATTGGCGTTTCTCTTTTTCTCCTCCTCCAAATAACAACAGTTGTGTATCAGCTCTTTTTGAGAAGTGAGCTATAATGTTTTCAATCTTTTCTAGTGGATAAATCTTCCCTTTATGTTGTGCAAAAGGGGCGATTCCAATAGTTGTATGCGCCGAAAGAGAAATAGGGCACGGATTATTCTCATACAAATGTTTGATTGATTCGATAGAGTCTAATGGATATCCAGCTGTCCGAAAAACATCTGCATACCGGTGGATGGTACTTTTCAACGGTGTGATGTTCTTTTTTGTGCTTGCTGTGAGCTTTTTTTTCTCCTTTCGTCCTTTGTTGATGATATATACAGGTGTGCCGGATAATTTATACAATGTTCGTAAAAGCTTGCTTCGTAGTACATCATGAAGATCAATCATGAGATCGAAGTTTTTCTCTTTCCGTAGTTTTTTAAAAAGACGAACCATTCCGAGATTTCCGGCATATTCTTTTTTGGTATCAACAGGGAAATATGTGAAATTGGGTGATTGAGGGAACATGGCTCCCCATCTGGGATTGGATAATAATGTGACGTGCACCTCTGGATAGGTTTTTAAAAAAGCGGCAATGACAGGTACCGTCATTGCCACATCTCCCATAGCAGAGAGTCTCATTATCAGTATATTCTTCTCCACTGTAATTTATTTTTTCCCGTAAAGAATCGGATTCAAATTAGGATCGTTATACATCTTCATCTGTTTGTAAACTTTCATATATCGATCACCGTTTTCAATGTCTTGAATAAGTTGGTCGATGGCAGATGAGAGGTCTTTTCTTTGTTCGAGCAGCACATCCAGTTTTTTCTGACATGCCTCTTTATGTTGATTGTCCACATCCGTACGAATCACCTCTTGCTTCATGTGGTAAATCTTCAAGGCAAGGATGGAGAGTCGGTCGATGGCCCATGCAGGACTTTCTGTATTGATGACAGCCTCTTTTTTAGGTTTTACGGTACTGTATTTTTCTAGAAAATAACTATCTATACGTTCAACAAGGTCTGTACGATCTTGGTTGGATTTGTCAATTCTTCTTTTGATAGCAAGTGCTTCGACTGGGTCTATCTCTGGATTACGAATGATATCTTCCAAGTGCCATTGTACAGTATCAATCCAGTTTTTTAGATAAAGTACGTTTTCTATGGTTTGTACTTTGTATGGATTTTGTATGGTAGCATCAACATTATCAGTTTTGTGATAATCTACAATTGCTCCATCAAATAATTTGTTTGCGTCCTGACTAAAACTCATTTCTATTTTTTATTTAGGTGGCAAAGATAATAAAAAACTTGTTGGCAGAATTAAAAATCGTTCAATTATAATAAAAAAAGTTCGAGTGCAACCACCCGAACTTTTCTCAATCTGTATAACCAAGTTATTAATTTCCTTTCTCAATTTCATAACCTGCAGCGATTAATTCCTCTTCTTTGTAACCGCTTTCCAAGTTAAGAGTATTATCTTTTCCCCATGTGTTAGCTACACGTCCTGGTAATGACATACCTGTAGGGTTCCATCCTGATTTTCCGTAGATGAAGATTTTCTTAGATGTTGAAAAGATGCTTGTTAGCTGTTGCATGTAAGGACCATTATCAGAACTCCATGATGCAGCTGTTCCTGTGCTAGTCGCATCCATATTTATTGCACCTTTGATGTGACCTTTAGCAAAATCTTCTGCAGAACGATAATCCAAAATCTGAGGATTAACTTCTTTATCTAATGCATTTTTGAATTCTGCCATTCCACATTTTTGGTAACCATCTAATTCACCCTCTTTTTTACAGCCATCACATGCTGCCATACATACTGCCATTACTGCGGCAAAAAATAATTTAAAGTGTTTCATATCCTATTATATAATTTAAAAGTTAATGTTGTTAATTATTGCTTTAAGATAATTCGTGTTCCAACGGCAAATATATAACAATTTTTTAAATTATTCAATTTAACGTTTTATTTCTACTTTTTTTGTTTCTGGAAGTGTTGTGTTCCGTATGTTCACTTGCTCCACTACGTTTTGTGCCAATTCAGCAAATGCTTTTCCTGTGATTGTATTTTCATCACATGCGACAGGTGTACCGTTGTCTCCTCCCTCGCAGATGCTCTGTACAATTGGTATTTGTCCTAAGAATGGAACATTCAGCTCTTCTGCCAGTTTCTTACATCCTTCTTTTCCAAATAAGTAGTATTTATTATTTGGTAGTTCAGCAGGAGTAAACCATGCCATGTTTTCTACCAAACCGAGGATTGGGACATTGACTTTGTCTCCTTGGAACATGCTGATACCTTTCCTTGCATCGGCCAATGCTACAGCTTGAGGGGTACTCACTACGATTGCTCCTGTGATAGCAACGGTCTGAACCATGGTTAAGTGTATGTCACTGGTACCTGGAGGTAAATCCACAACGAAGAAATCCAAATCACCCCAGTTGGCATCAGAAATCAGTTGTTTCAAGGCATTGCTTGCCATTCCGCCTCTCCATAGAACAGCACTCTCTTTATCTACAAAGAAACCAATGGATAGTATCTTGACACCATATTTTTCTTCAGGACGGATCAACTCTCTTCCTCCTACAGGTTCCAAATAAGGACGTGCTTCTTCCAACCCAAACATTTTGGGTACGGATGGACCGAAAATATCGGCATCCAATAACCCCACTTTGTATCCCATCTTAGCTAATGCTACAGCTAGATTAGATGCTACGGTTGATTTACCCACACCTCCTTTTCCAGAGGATACTGCTATGATGTTTTTTACTTCTGGCAATAGTTTTTCTGGCTGTGCAGGAATTTGTGTACGGTATTTGATGTCAATGTTCCCTTTGATATCGGCTTCCTCTCCAGCATAGGTCAAAATAGCCTGCTCGCTGGCTCTTACCAGAGATTTTGCAAAAGGATCATTGGGTTTGTCGAATAAAAGGGAAAAAGAAATCTTATTTCCATCAATGCGTATATTATCATCAACCATTCCTGCAGAGACTATGTCTTCTCCTGTTCCAGGATATCTTACGTGTTTCAACGCATCTAAAATCAACTGTGGGTAAAATGTCATAATTGTCTATCTTTATGTATGATGTTACAAAATTACAAATTATATTTTTTTTATCTTTGTTGCGGTAAAATTTTTTGGGAAATGAATTTATTTCAGCTTATTAAAAGTATTAAACCGTTTGTGATGCCGTACAAATGGTTAGTTATTGCAACGTTGATTCTTACTTTGATAGGATCATTAATGGCACAAGTTAATGCAATTGTTTTGGATTGGACGGTCGATTCGATTAACCGTTTGATTAATCCGAATGTGACAGCAGAATCGGTTGGATTCCTATCTAATTTCCTTAATTGGTTAATCAGTTTATTCGATAATGGCAAAACAGCTCCTGTGTTGTTGGCATTTATTTCTGTTGTTCTGCTCAGTAAAGAAGTTATTTCTGCTTTGATAACATTTGCTCAGCGATATTTCGGTGAGAAAATGCGCATCTTTGTTTCAAGGGATTTGGCTCAGGCTGTTGTGGATAAGATACTCTCTTTCCGAGTTGCCTTTTTTTCTGCGAATGATAATGAAGCGGGAAAACTACAAACGCGTATTGATCAAGGTGTAAGCAGTCTTTCTATGACAGTGCAGAATATCTTCATTAGTTTATTACCTCTTTTTACCAGTGCTATTCTTGCCTTGATCCTCATGTTCACTGCCAATGTTTGGGTCGGACTCACGGCATTGTGTATTGTGCCGGTTTACTTTGCCATTACGTATTGGCAGGCAACTAAACTAAAAAACTGGAGAAGAGAGATGCGTCATCATCGTGAGATGAAGAGCCACGGAATAATGAATATTATTGAATCTATCAATGTGATAAAGTCTTTTAATCGTGAGCAGATTGAAAGCCGGAAACAAATGGATATCCAAAATAAGGTGACAGAGAACCAGATGAATACTCGTAAAACCAGTTTCTTCTTTGACGGACTAAAGAGCTTTGTTCAGCAGATTGGTACGGTTCTGATCATCATCCTCACGGCATATTTGGTGTTGAATGATTATCCTGGAATGACTATCGGTAAGATTATGTATCACGTCATGTTGTTTAGTAATGTGGTGGCGCCGATCACACAGCTTCAACGTATCTTTGATGATATGAATGATGCGATTATCTATGCAGAGGGATTCTTCGGAATTCTTGATTCAGATAAGGATATCGAACCTTCTGGACAATATAAACCAGAAAAGATAGAGGGTAATTTTGAAATCTCCGGAGTGGATTTCACCTATCCAAATGGAACGAAGGCTCTTCATAATATTAATATGAAGATTAACAGTGGTAAGATCACTGCCTTTGTCGGATTGTCGGGTGCAGGTAAGAGTACCATTGTTAATTTAATGGATAAATTCTATGTTCCAGACTGCGGTAGTATTAAACTGGATGGGGTAGATATCCAGGAGTATGATACTCAATTCTTGAGAGATAACATTGGATTAGTGCTTCAGAAGAATCATATTTTTGATGGAACCATTGCAGAGAACATTCTTTATGGTAAGCCATCGGCAAGTATGGATGAAGTGTATGAAGCGGCTAAAAAATCTTTCTTATATGATCAGGTTATGAATCTGCCTGATAAGTTCGACAGCAAAGCAACGTTGCTTTCCGGAGGTCAGCAGCAACGAATCGCCATTGCTCGTATGTTCTTGAAGAACCCTCCTATCATCTTCCTTGATGAACCGACGGCAAGTCTGGACGCTATTGCTACGGAACAGATAAAAAACAGTATTGATGCGATAAAAAAGAACCGTACGGTGATCATTATTTCTCATAGTATCTCACAGATTATCGATAGTGACGTGATCTATGCCTTGAAGGATGGTCGGGTGGAACAGGGAGGAAATCCTGATGAAGTATATAAGCAAGGGGGAATCTATAAAGAGATTGTAGATGCTTCCGCTCGAAGCTTGAATATAGAGAAGATTGCTAAGACAATAGAGGGATAGCTGTTAGCTCACGCCTATACGAATCAACCACGGAAAAAGGGAAATAGTTTTTCTTTATATGTAACTTCTGTATCTGGCCCTATCAAATATTCCATCATCTCATATTGGAGATTATCTGATACATACACATATAGATCGCTACTGTTTCCGATAGACAATTTGTATAAATAACCTAAGAAGGAAAAATAAATAATTTCGGAATATATTTCAATTTTGTGAATGTCAGATTTGCTGAAGACTTTCTCTTCTCCATTTTTGGAATAATAATGTATTTCTTGATCTGCTATAGTTAGCTTCCTTTGTACTTTTTTAGCAGATAAAACCATTGGGGAACTTCAATGACAAACAGAAAATTCAGGACAAAGATTACAAATAAAACACTGGCAATAAAAGTGGTTAAATCATGTCCGTATCTAAGCCAAAATGAGGGGATAATTTTTATTAGAGTGAAGATTAATAGAGGGGGAGCAGAGAAGAGTTTCTATTGTGAGATTTATATAGAAAGACTTGTCTAATAGCTTTATTTTTTTCTCGTTTGTGACAGGATTTATCATATCAGTTGTTTTTCAATGTAATTTATATGATGTTTGATAAAACAGAAAAAAGCGAGTCCGATTGGAACTCGCTTTTTGTGGTGTTATAAATTGCAAATTATAGGTTTGCATTGTATTTCTTCCAGTCTGCAACAGCAGGAAGAACACCCATACCGATAACTTCGTCACGCATCTTGCAAAGGTGCTCGTAAGAAGCATCAAGAGCTTTCTTCTCGTCAGCTGAAAGATTAGCCTCAGTGTAAGAAACACCGTTCTCGTCGATAGTTGACTTCATAGCCATACATACGTTCTTGTAACCGTACATACCATCTTTTACGAAGCAACCAGCAGGCAAAGTGAACTTCTTACCACCCATAGCAGCCTCGATCATTTCGATAGCAACGTATGCAGGGCTCAAGTTAGAAGAACGACCACGAAGAGCGATGATGTTAGAACCACCTTGGATAGTCTTTTGTTTGATCTCTTCGAATTTGTCAGCAGGGATGTTGTATTTAGAAAGAGGTTTACCCATTACCATTACGTCAGAAGTTACAGGAACCATCTTTTCACCGTGACCACCTAATGTAGCGCAA
>JBGUIU010000085.1:0-1697 GCA_045113275.1 Paludibacteraceae bacterium | reverse complement strand
AAAAAACTTGCATATGTGCTATTTTTTTTGTACCTTTGTAGCATAATTGAGAAATAGTTATGCTGAGCCAACAACAAACACTCCAATTGTCTGCTTATGCGGATTTGTATGACAAGGTAGTGCCTCAAAAACACATGCTTCGTCAGATAAATGATCTTATTGATTTTAGTTTCGTTTATCAAGAGTTAGTTTCCAAATATTGTCCCGATAATGGTCGTAGGGCAGAAAGTCCGATACGTTTGTTTAAGTACCTTTTGCTGAAGGTGATTTACGACTCATCAGATGTAGATGTAGTTGAGCGCTCAATGTATGATATGTCCTTCAAGTACTTTTTGGGGATGAGTCCGGAAGAAGATGTTATCAATCCGAGCACATTGACCAAGTTCCGTAAGTTACGTCTCAAGGATGTGGAATTATTGGATATGCTCATCAACAAGACGGTATCTATTGCCATAGACAAAGGAATCATCAAGTCAGATACCATCATTGTAGATGCGACACATTCCGGCTCCCGCTCCAATCCGTACTCTCCCGTTCAGGCTCTAAAACTACGTTCGAAGTTATTACGCAAATGTCTGTACGAGACCGATGAGCATATTAAAGAAACGCTTCCGGAAAAGAATACGGATGATGATTTAGAGCACGAGATGTCTTACACGCAAGCATTGATGGACAAGGTTTCGGAAGATGAGATTCGCATTAACATTCCAAAAATCAAGGAGCGTTTGAATATGCTGAAAGAGACATTGGATGATATCCGGGATCACTATACGACCTCCAAAGACAAGGATGCGCGTGTAGGACACAAGACCCGTGACGATCATTTCTTTGGCTATAAATCTCATATAGCGATGACCCCGGAACGCATCATAACGGCAGCCGTCGTTACATCCGGAGAGCGAAGTGATGGTCTGCAGTTGCCGGAACTGATAGAGAAATCCCGCAATAACGGTATAGATGTAAAAACGGTTATAGGCGATAGTGCTTACTCAGGTGATAGTAATCTTAAACAAGCGAAAGAAGAAGGTTTTAAAATTGTAGCTAAAGTTAGTCCGTCTATCAGTCAAGGATTTAGATCTGAATCTGAACAATGGGAGTTTAACAAGGACGCAGGGATGTATGTTTGTCCGGCAGGTCACATGGCAACCCGTAAAGCAAAACAAGGGAAGAAAGGACCAAATCAAGTACAAGTATACTTTTTTGACATTGAGAAATGCAAGACATGCGCACTGAGGGATGGATGTTATAAAGCGGGGGCAAAGTGTAAAACCTATAGCGTGACTATCAAAACAGATACACAAGCAGAGCAAGTAGCATTCCAAGAAACAGAGGAATTTAAGCAACTCTACAAGTCCGAACGGTACAAGATAGAAGCGAAGAATGCTGAGTTAAAGAATGTTTTAGGATACGCGCGAGCAGAATCATACGGAATGGACGCCATGCAAATGCAAGGTGCTATAACTATGTTTGCTGCGAATGTGAAACGTATTATCAAACTGCTCGAGGAGTCCAAATGAGAGGAAATACCCCTCTATTTACACTCAAATCACCCTATGCGACCATTATGGAGCGTATATGACTCCCTATAACATCTTTTTTACGAAAATAATCAAAAAAAGGGACTGCAACGTAAAAGCGTTACAATCCCTTCTTTTTTAATAGCTCCGTTCTAAAAGGCTACCTTTTTCAGTGCCCTC
>JBGUIU010000084.1:0-10859 GCA_045113275.1 Paludibacteraceae bacterium | reverse complement strand
CATGGTAGCTGCATTTATCAATGGTACTTGCGTAGGTGTTGCTTCACCTAAGTACTATTCTCGTTACGATGCTTACTTCGTATCGTTAAATATTTGTGGTAATTCAAGTTTCTCAGACAAGAAAGTTGTCTTCAAAGCATGGGATGCATCCACAGGTATTATTTATCCAGCATTATCTAGTTCAGAAACGATTAAGTTCCAAGCAAATGCATTGAAAGGTTCTATGAGCGAACCTGTTCTCTTGCAATCTAACAAGAAGCAAGAACAAGTGTTAAGTTTGAAGAATGGATGGAACTGGATATCGTTGAATGTAACGCCATCCGATGAGTCGGTAGATGCTGTGTTCGGAGGTTTGGCTGCTGAATCAAGCATTTTGAAGTCAAAGACAAACTTCTCAGAGTCCGATGGTTATGCATTCACAGGTAAGTTGAAGAAGGTAGGTGTAGGTTCTATGTACAAGATTAAAATGAACGAGAAGGAAGAGTACTCTGTGGAAGGTTCTGCAGTAGATGCTTCTAAATCACCTGTAACCATCAAATCTGGATGGAACTGGATTGGCTTCAACAGCACAACTACAATGTCATTGAACGAGGCATTTGCTGATTTAACTCCTGAAAATGGTGATATGGTGAAATCTCAAACCGACTTTGCTTACTACGAGGGATATGAGTGGGTTGGAACACTGACGGCTATGACGCCAGGTAAAGGTTATATGTATCATAGTGTAGCCAGTGAGTCTCGTACATTCAATTATCCAAAGAAGAGTACATCATTGAAATCGTTGATATCTAAAAAAGCAACGAAGGAGACGGCGTATAAACCAGTAGATGAGTCTGCTTATTCAGGCAATATGACGATCGTGGCAATTGTAAAAGATGGTATTACCGTGATTGAGGATGCTCAGGTGGGTATCTTTGATGCCAAAGGTAAATGTCGTGCCGCAGCTGCTACAGATGAAAATTCAATGGCATTCCTTACTGTAATGGGTGAAAATTCAGGTGATAGCTTGAAGATTAAAGTAATCTATAATGGTGATGAGTATGTGTTGGATCAAAAGATGACTTATACTGATGATGCAGCTTTGGGTACTTTGCAGAATCCATATATCATTGAGTTGAGACCAGTAGATGCTGTATCAGAAATAGCTAATGATCATCTTCTGATTTACCCTACATTGGTAGGTAATAGCTTGAATGTGAAGAGCCAATCTGTAAAGGTGATGAGCTATTCTATTAGTGATGTGTTGGGACGTGTATTGTTATCTGAACAAGTCGGAGAGCAAGAGGTTTCAATCAATGTTTCTAGCTTGCCACAAGGTCTTTATCAGATAACGGTAGAGACAACAAATGGGGTGGAGATTAGAAAGTTCACAAAGAAGTAGAATACGTCATATTCTAATAAAAAAGAGTCAGGAGGTTTTTTAGCCTCCTGACTTTATTTTTATGGGTCCCCCCTTATTTGTTTGTGTGTTTATAGCTAACCTTCGTTTAAGTTTATTTATTAAGCGAAACCGGTTGAATATGTCTTTCACCCAATAGTTTTACACATTTGGCTTTGGCTTGGTTGAGTTTGTTTATCTCGGTCATAAGTGTTGTAATATCACCTTTGTATTGACGGAGGAGCTGAGATTTTTCAGCTATTTGTTTCTCTATCCATTCATATTTGAAGTTACAAAGAACGTATGGCACAATCTTAGGGAGCCGCTCTGATTCGTCAAAAGAGACTTGTTTCATCTTTATCTTGGTGTCCTTTGCGTTTTTATCAAAGATCTTACTCAAGGGATACGAATCCACAATCAGTTTTGAGGCCTCACTGACAAAATCAGGGTTGCTGGAACGGATGAAGAACTGTTCCGAGGAGATCTGATCTTGCTTGAATCGTTCGATGTATTGATTCAGCATCTCCTGATAGATAGGGGTGTTAAACTGAAGATGATCGAGGTCCATATCATCTTGGATGAATTCGGCAACAGATGTTGTTTGTGTACTGCCATCGGGTTGTATCGCGGTGAATGGATAGTTGCCAAAACGAACGATGACCTGCATTAGGTCTTTCTCCGTTTGTGAAGGTTCTACCGATTCATTCCCTTGCATCTCTTCTGGTAGGAATGCCTCTGGCGGTGGTACATCCACCGACTGAACTTTCGATATGACATCCGCCCGAGAAGGTCCTTTGGCTTCTTCTTGTTTCTTCTTATAGATTGAGTTGACACGTGAGTACAGCAGTCGTTCCTCCACATTGAGCATCTTACACGACATGGAGATGTATATGCTGCGTTTCACCTCATCAGGTATCACTTCGATTGTAGAAGCTATATCCTCAATGAGTTGCGACATCTTCAACGGATCTTTCTGTGCCTCTGTCAGATAATGGTTGATCTTGAAGGCGATATAGTCTTGCTCGTTCTCTTCAAGGTATCTAGCCACCTCGGATGAATCATGGTTCTGTGCAAAAGAGTCGGGGTCTTCCGGCTCAGGTAGTACAACGACCTTCACGTTCAGTCCTTCTTCAAGTAACATCTTACCATTCTTCAGTGCAGCATGCATACCTGCCGCATCTCCGTCGTATAGGAGGGTGACATTCTTATCATCAGACCGTTCTGCATCCACAGACGGCAGAATTCGTCTTAGTTGTTGTATCTGTTGTGTTGTGAGGGCAGTACCGCATGGCGCTACGATATTCTCGATGCCTGCCTGTACCATGGATATGACATCCGCATACCCCTCTACAATGTAACATTTCTTTTTCTTTGTGATGGCACTCTTGGCAAAATATAAACCATAGAGAACCGTGCTTTTATGATAGATGTCAGACTCCGGAGAGTTCTGGTATTTAGCCACCTCATCTTTCTTGATGGCTCTACCACCGAAAGCGATTACTCGTCCGGAGATAGAGTGAATAGGGAAGATGGCACGTCCATGAAAGCGATCAATCATGTAATTGTTCTCTTTCACAATTGTCATACCTGTTTTTTCGAGATACTCCAGTTTGAAGCCTGCCTGTTGCGCCGCCACTGTATATTCATCTCTTTTATCTAAGGCATACCCTAACTGAAATCTTTTGATGATATCCTCCCGAAATCCTCTATGCATGAAGTAAGACATACCTACGGATTGTCCTTCCAACGTCTGTAGATTCTCTGTGAAATGTTTCTGAGCCCAATCAGTCAGAGCCATCAGACTCTCTTTCTCGTTCTGTTGTTGAACCTCCTCGTGAGATAGCTCTTTCTCCTTTACTTCAATGTGAAATTTCTTTGCAAGGAAAAGTAATGCCTCATAGTAGGAGATGTTCTCCACCCCCATGATAAAATTGACAGCATTGCCTCCTTTTCCACAACCGAAACATTTATAGATATTCTTGGCAGGCGACACGCTGAAAGAGGGTGTCTTCTCGTCATGAAACGGACAGTTTCCCCAGTAATTGGCTCCTTTCCGCTTCAGTGACACATAATCTGACACCACACTGACAATGTCTGCAGCTTCAAAAATTCGATCAACGGTCGCTGTATCTATCATACTAAATTGTTTCCTGTTTCAAATCTAAAGTTGCTACAAAGATACAATATTATTATTCAGTTGAGAGGAGTATGCACAACTCTTTATTAACAATCCATGCTGATGGAATAGATCACAAACTGACAAAATGGCACAAATGATGACATAATAGAGAGGATAAAAAAGATTCTTTCTGCCAAAATAGGAAATAGAAGATAGAAAAACCATTTGGCACACTCTTTGACATAATTTAAGTGTAGTGCGATAGACTACACATAATAAATATGAATATTAACAAATAAAAAACTAAATAAAATGGGAAAGATTATTGGTATAGACTTAGGAACGACCAATTCTTGTGTCGCTGTGATGGAAGGTAATGAACCTGTTGTCATCGCAAATAACGAAGGAAAGCGTACGACACCTTCAGTAATTGGTTTTGTTGATGGTGGTGAACGTAAGGTGGGTGATCCTGCAAAACGTCAGGCAATCACAAATCCACAGAAAACGGTGTTCTCTATTAAGAGATTTATGGGTGAAACGTATGATAGAGTAGGGGCTGAGATCGCTCGTGTACCATACAAAGTTGTACGTGGTGACAACAACACACCTCGTGTGGATATCGACGGACGTATGTACACGCCACAAGAGATTTCTGCAATGATTCTTCAAAAGATGAAGAGCACAGCAGAGGAATATCTTGGTGAGACTGTTACAGAGGCTGTTATCACCGTACCAGCTTACTTCAATGACGCACAACGTCAGGCAACAAAAGAGGCTGGTGAGATCGCTGGTTTGACAGTAAAACGTATTGTCAATGAGCCTACAGCTGCTGCTTTGGCATATGGTTTGGATAAGAAAAACAAAGACATGAAGATCGTTGTGTTCGACTGTGGTGGTGGTACACATGATGTCTCTGTTCTTGAGTTGGGTGATGGTGTGTTTGAAGTAAAATCTACAGCAGGTGATACGCACCTTGGTGGTGATGACTTCGATCACAGAATCATCGAATGGTTGGTACAAGAGTTTAAGAACGAGAACAGTGGTGTGGATTTGAGCAAAGATCCAATGGCTTTGCAACGTTTGAAAGAGGCTGCAGAAAAAGCAAAGATCGAGTTGTCTAATACCCTTTCAACAGAGATCAACTTGCCATATATCATGCCAGTGGATGGTGTGCCAAGACACTTGGTTAAGACATTGACACGTTCTAAGTTCGAGCAATTGATTGACGACTTGATTCAACGTACAATAGATCCTTGTAAGACAGCTTTGAATGAGGCTGGTCTATCAACAAGTGATATCGATGAGATCATCTTGGTGGGTGGTTCTACTCGTATCCCTGCTATCCAGGCTGCAGTTGAGAGATTCTTCGGAAAAGCTCCATCAAAGGGTGTTAACCCTGATGAGGTGGTAGCCATCGGAGCTTCTATTCAAGGTGGTGTGTTGACAGGAGAGGTTAAAGATGTCTTGTTGTTGGATGTTACACCATTGTCATTAGGTATCGAAACAATGGGTGGTGTGATGACGAAGTTGATCGATGCAAACACGACAATCCCTACCAAGAAGTCAGAAGTGTTTACAACCGCTGTTGATAATCAACCATCAGTAGAGATCCATGTATTGCAAGGTGAGCGTTCAATGGCTAAGGATAACAAGACAATTGGACGTTTCCACTTGGACGGTATCATGCCTGCACGTCGTGGTGAACCACAGATCGAGGTAACATTTGATATCGATGCGAATGGTATCTTGAATGTATCTGCAAAAGATAAAGCAACAGGTAAGGAGCAACGCATCCGTATTGAGGCATCATCAGGTTTGTCTGATGCAGAAATCAAGAGAATGAAGGATGAGGCACAAGCCAATGCAGAGGCAGATAAGAAAGAGAAGGAGCGTATCGATAAGATCAATCAGGCAGATAGCTTGATCTTCCAAACTGAAAAGAACTTGAAAGAGTATGGCGATAAATTGCCTGCTGACAAGAAAGCAACAATCGAGAGCGCTTTGGCAAAATTGAAAGATGCTCATTCAGCTCAAGATATCGCTGCTATCGATGCTGCTATAGCTGAGGTTAACAATGCGTTCCAAGCAGCTTCTCAGGATATGTATAATGCACAAGCTCAAGCACAGCAAGGACCTCAAGGAAATCCAAACCCAGGTAATGCGGGTGGTAACAATGGTGATAATATCACGGATGTTGATTTTGAGGAGGTGAAGTAATTAAATAATCATGCAACAAGGCGTGTTGCTCTTATGAGTGACACGCCTTTTTTATTTCTAAACATTATGGCAGAGCAATTCAATGAAATCATCAATAGTGGTCAATTGGTCTTGGTGGACTTCTTTGCCACATGGTGTGTCCCTTGCAAGCGGATGCATCCCGTATTGGAACAGTTAAAGGAGCAGTTGGGCGACAACATACGCATCTTGAAATTGGATATTGACAAGAACCAAGCTCTTTCAGCAACGTATCGTGTTCAGTCAGTTCCCACCCTTATGCTCTTTCGCAACGGAGAGATGGTTTGGCGACAGAGTGGGGCGATGGGGGTTAGTGAGCTTGGGAGTATAGTTCAGCGGTATTTGTAATTATTGTGGACTATTTTATTCCTCTGAAACGTTGTTGTAGTTCCTCTATGCGATTTATCAGCATATTGTAAGGTAGTGAATCACCATATATGAAGTTCTGTTGCATACTGGTATAATCACGTCGCAGACTATCTTCGACCTCTGCTGGTGGAACAAATGATATCATTGAGGGTTGATGACTATTATAATCAAGTCCACTCCATGCGGTGAATTTACTTCGATGTTCAACGATATCATTATAGAGTTGATGATCGTTCATTGCCTCTTTTGCAAATGGTTTGTCCATCATCTTCTCAATATCATAGAGGTGTCTAGTTAGACGCTCTAAGTGTGTGCAACCATTAGGACGATTGAATTCTTCATGCAAAAGGAAAACTTTCTCTAAGAAAGTTCTACCTGGTAATACTGTTGAAACAAGAAATGGCGATTCAGCAAAAGAAGCATCAGTATATTCTTCTGCTATCATTGAACGCATGGGTATTTCCCTAAAAGGCTCCCGCATGGAACGACAGCTTATCTCCAACTTCACTCGTTTGTTGATATATGGATTAATAGAAGGAAGTACAGATTTGTATTCAATAAATAGTTCAACAGGATCCTTATCTGACTCCTTAACAGGAGGAACTACAACATTGATATGGTCTGTAAGTCCTAACTTTCCAAGCTGAATTGCAAGAGAAGGGGCAAGCATTTCCTCAACATATTTCTTTGAGGTCTTGCGTAATTTGTCGCGTTGGCTTTTGCCTAATTCTTTCGCAAAACCGAAAAACTCACGGTCTATAGCTAGATCAATATCTTCACTAAATCTGTCAATGAGGTTCCATCCTTTACTTAGACTGGTTCCTCCTTTAAATACAATGCTTTTGCCTACGGGCAGTGAGAAAAGCGCTTTTAGGATCATACTGACCCAGAAGTCCTTTTCTATAGCGATAACATCTAATTTTCGTTTCTCCCTGACATTTTCAAGGATAACTTGACGTTCACTGATATCAAGATCAGTCCATAACAGGTGTCGATTCATCTTTTTCCACTTATTTTTACTTATGAATACAAAGGAGCCAGTTTTTTCCTAATCCATGCTGGTGCTTTTAGAAAGTCGGCTTTGATGGCTTCCTTGTCGTCTTTTGATAGAATTTCAATAATTTGAGTTGCCATAGCATCATCCACATTCTCGGCTCCAAGATCTCTCATGGCTGTAATGACCAAAGGGAATAACGTGCTTTGGAATGAGAACATCTTGGGCACGGCACGTTTAAGCGTGATGGTCTGGTTGCCAATTTTGATAGTGCGTGGTGTGCCGTTAGTGATGAACACTGCATTGGTGGGGATTTGTGTAGATAAGCC
This sequence comes from Paludibacteraceae bacterium, assembly GCA_045113275.1. Classification (GTDB taxonomy): domain Bacteria; phylum Bacteroidota; class Bacteroidia; order Bacteroidales; family Paludibacteraceae; genus UBA1181. The sequence continues at coordinate 3,435 of JBGUIU010000084.1, read as the reverse complement.
TAATTCATTCAGTGCCATAGCTCCCGAAGGGATCACCTTTGCATGATCTTTACCTGCAACGGCTTGGGCTATTTCATACGGAGTGGGTTTTACAATGCCAAAACGAGTTTGTTTGGGATAGAGATATAGTCCCTGTGTTAGTCGCACAAGCATACCATCATCCTCCAACCTTGACAACACTCTCGTAACTAACGAGTCATTATTCAAGTCGGCAAAATTGCTAATCGTGTACATCTTATTTTCACCTCCTGATGCAATGCGATTCCGTATCTCCTTTGATAGTATCCTTGGCATATTCATTCTAATTTTGTCCGAAATTAGATGTTTTTTTCGGAATAGACAAGAAAAGGAAAGGAAAAATACTGCATTTTGTCCGAAATTAAATAATTTTTTCAGACAAATAAATTATTCCAAATCTATTCCTTTTTACTTCAGAGGTATAGATGAGGTTGATTTTGCTCCCGTTTCCAGCATTCGGTTTGACTATTATTTTGTCTGCGGTGCAGACAAAATTGCATAGATGTGGTAGATTATTTTCTGTGCTCGGATTTTTTATGTCAGTTGTTATCTCGTTATGCCTTTTCAAATTTTCTTTACTTCCCAATATCCTCCTTTGTCTGGTCCTACACGACGGATGACACCTTCTGTCTGTAACCGTTTGAGGTGTTTGGAGAGGGCACTACGATTGATGCCAAGTGATGTAGCCATCTGAGTTGTGGTGATTTTGGGATTTTCAGAAATAAGTGCAATAATAGTTTCATTTGTTTTCTGTCCACCTTTTCTGTCCACCTTTTCAGTTTTCTGTCCACCTTTTCTGTCCACCTCGTATGACATAGAATCCTCAAACTGATGTATATCATGTTGGAGATGTGTTATGTGGAGTCGCGTCATGTAATCAAAGAAGATGTTGATGTCTTCTTTTTCTCGTGTATCAATGAGTGCTTGGATATATTCTGCTTTATCTTGTTTTAATACTTTTGTCGGTAGTACATCATACTCCATTTGTAGAAGGTTCATAAGCAAACGGCTGGTTCGTCCGTTGCCGTCAACCCAAGGGTGGATAGTGACAAGTTCGTAGTGAGCCCAGAAACTGAGATCATAAATGGCGCATATATCTGACTTGTCGAGAACTTTGCGACGAGCGTTCAGTTCCTCACAAAAAGCCTCCAACTGTTGTGGTACTTTTAGATAATTCATGTAGGAACGTCCACCTACTCCTGCTGTAACATTCACTTTGCGGAGTTCACCTTTTGAGGAATCGAAAACACCTCCGAGGGAATTATACTGAGAACCTGTCCGTGCCATTACCTTGGCTGCAAGGATTATAAGTGAATCAACGGTAATATTTTCATGACGTTTAATCCATATACGTCCATAATCGTAGGCTGCCTTAAGGTCGAGATTCATGTTTTGTTCAACAATGCTGCGCTTGCTTGAAGTGATACCCTCATCAAACAATAATTGCGCTTCCACCTCTGTCACCGTACTGCCTTCAATAGCTGTAGAATGGGTAATAAGAGAGTAGAGATAGAATTTCTCATAGTCTATCTGTTCTGTCATTCTCAGTTCATCATGTTTGCTGAGCAATTGTAGCAATTTCTCTCTGTTTTCTTGAATCATGTAATTGTGTAGTTTGAATAATTACAGTTATTCTCATATCGCACATTCTGTCTTCAAAATTATATATAATCTACCACTTTGAAGGTATTTTTATTATTTGATTTGAATGTTTTTACTTTTCATCCTCAACCTAACGAATCCTATATTCTTTAGGAGATAATAAATTACGTCAATGTTTCTATGTGTGTTCATCCTAAAAATCTTCTCAATTGGAATTGTCTCCACCTCATCACTTCCCAATCGACTTCACAGCACGATCCAACACTTCATAATATTTAGGATCGATAAATGGCTTGATTTCGCTATAATTCAAGAATACACGGCTAGTGCTGGTATTGAATTCCACGAAAATGAATTCGTCTATCTTGCGGAACTCGAACCTCCAAGATGTTGGGAACTCTTTCCAACCATCAAACGGGGCTAAATTTCCGCCGGAATGTCTGAGATAATTGCGCATGTCGGTTCCAACCTTCGGACCACGTTTCACGTCCGTTGAATCGAAAAGGATACCAGAGGAATAGCTGTTAAACGAATTGACATAATCCATGAAGCCCTTTTGATCCTTAATCAGATCCTTCACAGTGATCTCCTCGCCCGTGGTTTTGTCGAAGACAATGTACGTGTTATTTTTGTTGTTATGCTCCGATAGATCCTCAAGGCCGAACGAAACCAATCCGTCGCCTACTTTCAAACGCATATGCACCCCTCCGCCTTTCTTCGGCACCCATTTCTTGACACCCTCGGTAATGAGTTCTTCCAAATCACCGTCGGAGTGGCCAAACATAACTTCCAACATCCTATTCCGAACCTTCTGTGTGTTCTTGCAACCATTCAATTTGGAAGGAAGCTGGATCTCTCGGGATTCAAGTCTGTCATTAATCCTTTCAACGTTAATAATTTGTATCTCGTCAAAATATTTATTCACATACGTAAACGACGTATACCCTTTGTCTCTCTCCATCAACGACCTGGCATACGGGGTCAGCAATGGGTCGTCCTTGGTCAGATAATTACCACAGACAATGATGGATCTACCATTTATTTGGGACACAGAACCCTTCTTTTCCTCCTTTGTTAGGGTAGTGAGCAGGTCCGCCGGCTCAATTCTTTTCCCCCTTTTGACATCATAAAAACCCAACTGCATCGAAGAGCCGAAGCTACGTTTCCCTTCCAACGTCAGGATGCCATTCTGCAACGTTATCTCCAGGGGGTATTTCAGTACAGTCCTACGACAATCGTATGATTTGCAGGTGTTGACCGCAGCGGCGTACGAAGTCGTGTCGTCACATACAAATTGATTGTAATCCTTCAGCTTTTTAAGTCTCTTATAGAGGTCATCCATCTTTTTGGATCCTTTCAGATAGCCCAGCATCACATTTCCCAGAGAGTCTGTATTTTGTTTCTCTCTTGTAACGTATTTTACGATATCCTCCTGCAAATAGCGGTTATTACGGTAAGGATAGGACTTGACGGAGAATTTCATCTGCACAATCAAAGAGAATTCCTCGTACAAACTTTTCTCATACACCAAATATATTTCGTCCGAGTCCGGATCAGAATCGAAGTATTTTGCTTGCGCGAAATTGTTCTCCTTTATGATTTTCTCCTTCGACCGAAGCAATATTCCCTTGAAAATGGTCTGTGCGGAGACCTCAAACACATCTGCGCTCATCAAAAATAATGCGACAAACGATAGCCAAAAAATTCTTGCCTTCATAAATTCTGCTTTTAGGGGTTTACATCAACTGACAATCCGTCCTCCCATCGCTTTCCATGCGACGAATAGACGATTTAACAAAGATAGTATTTAATTCG